>NZ_JBDIVG010000019.1:0-45911 GCF_039631275.1 Janibacter sp. LM | reverse complement strand
TCCTCGTGTCACCAACCTCATGCCCCGCAACACCTAGGGGAATGCAGACGTCAGCGGCGCGTGCGGGCCGGCACCGACCGCGGGTCGAACCCGTAGGGGAGCTCGAGGCGGTGGGTGTGCATGAGCTCCTCGTCCGCCAGGACCTCCGGTGTCGCGCCGTCCGCGACGACCCGCCCGCCGGAGAGGACCACCGACCGCTCGCACAGCTGGAGGGCGTACGGCAGGTCGTGGGTCACCATGAGCACTGTGATGTCCAGCCCGTCGACGATCTCGGCGAGCTCGCGGCGCGAGGCGGGGTCGAGGTTGCTGCTCGGCTCGTCGAGCACGAGGATCTCCGGTCGCATCGCGAGGACGGTGGCGACGGCGACGCGGCGCTTCTGCCCGAAGCTCAGGTGGTGCGGCGGCCGGTCCGCGACCTCGCTCATGCCGACGGCACCGAGGGCCTCGGCGACCCGCCGGTCGACCTCGTCCGCGGGCAGCCCGAGGTTGCGTGGCCCGAAGGCCACGTCCTGCGCGACCGTCGTCATGAAGAGCTGGTCGTCGGGGTCCTGGAAGACGATGCCGACCCGGCGGCGCACGTCGAGCAGGTGCTCACGCGTCACCGGGAGCCCGGAGACCGTGACGTCCCCGCTCGTCGGGACGAGGATCCCGTTGAGGTGCAGCACGAGCGTCGTCTTGCCGGCGCCGTTGGGGCCGAGCAGGGCCACCCGCTCGCCGGGGTGGATGTGCAGGTCGACGCCGTCGAGGGCGGAGTGCCCGTCCGGGTAGGTGTGCCGCACCCCGCGCAGCTGGATGACCGGTGTGCTCATCCGAGCATCCTCGCCGACAGGGCGATGACGGCCGCCGCCAGGGGGACGGACATCGTCGCGGTGAGCACGCGCGGCGCGACGGGGGCGGTGGGCCCGGCGTGCACCCGGCCGTCGTGCCCGCGGGCGAGCATGGCCAGGTGGACCCGCTCGCCGCGCTCGTAGGAGCGGATGAACAGGGCCCCGGCCGTGCCGGCGAGGACCGGCCACGAGCGCAGCCCGCCACCGCGGAACCCCCGGGACTCCCGGGCCACCCGCATCGAGCGCAGCTGTGCGGTGACGACCTCGGTGTAGCGGACCATGAACCCCAGGATCATCACCAGCTGGCTCGGCAGCCGCAGCCGGGCGAGCCCCGAGACGATGTCGGCCGGCTCCGTGGTCGCGGCGAGCAGGAGCGATGCGCCGACCCCGAGCGTGGCCTTGGCGAGCAGCGTCCAGGCGCCCCACAGGCCCGCCTCCGAGAGCGTGAGCGGTCCGACCTCGACCCGTGGGCCGGTGGCGACGAAGGGCATGAGCGCGGCGAAGAGGAGGAAGGGCACCTCGACGAGCAGCCGTGGGGCCAGGTGCCGCACGGGCACCCGCGTCACGACGAGCACCGTGAGCAGCACGAGCGCGTGGGCGCCGAAGGCCCAGAAGGCCTCCCGCGGCGTCGCCACGACGAGCACGACGAAGAGGAAGGTCGCGAGGATCTTCAGGTGCGCCGGCGCCCGGTGCGCGGGGGAGTGGCCGTGGTGGCTCAGCGCATGACCGTGCGGACCGCCCACCTCAGTCGCGCCGGCGGGCGAGGAAGCGCAGCACGAGCCACATCACCGCGCCCGTGAGGACGACGCCGACGACCCCGGCCAGCCCACCGGAGAGGAAGCCGTCGTCGACCCCCTTCGTCCCGTAGTCGGCGAAGGGGGAGTCCGCGGACCCGTGCTCGTCGGCCGACCCCGAGAATCCGAGGGTCCCGGCGACGTGCTCGAGCCCGTCGGGGTGCGCGGAGGCGTAGTAGCTCGCGACGCCCGCGAGGAGCAGGCAGAGGACGAGCCCGGTCACGACGAGCGTGCGTGTGGAGATGCGGGACCTCACGGGGCGACCTCCTGCGGGGCGGCGGCGGGGGCCGGCGACAGGCCCCGCGCCCCGTGGACGAGGTCGGGGCGGACGGAGACGACCGCGGAGACGACGAGGAAGGTGATGACCGTCTCGCCGATGCCGATGAGCAGGTGCCAGGAGAGCATCGCGGTGAGCAGTGCACCCGCGTCGACCGGGGCGGTGCCGCCGACGACGAAGAGCCCGGCGAAGACCGCGGCGACGGCCGGCACCGAGACGAAGGCCCCCACGGCGGCGGCCGCGGGCACGCTCGCCGGGCGCGAGGGCAGGACCCGTCGCGCGAGGGCGAAGAGGACCCAGCCGACCCACACGCCGACGATCGCCATGAGCGTGACGTTGGTGCCGAGGGCCGTGAGCCCGCCGTCGGCGAACACGAGGGCCTGCACGAGCAGGACGACGGTGACGCAGAGGGTCGCCGTCCACGGCCCGACGAGGACCGCGGCGAGGGCACCGCCGAGCAGGTGGCCGGAGGTGCCGCCTGCCACGGGGAAGTTGATCATCTGGGCGGCGAAGACGAAGGTCGCGACGAGCCCGGCGAGCGGGGCGACCCGGTCGTCGAGGTCACCACGGCTGCGACGCAGCGCCAGTGCGACGCCACCGACCGCGACCGCGGCGGTCGCCACGGAGGTCGGGGCGTCGAGGAAGCCATCGGGCACGTGCATCTGGTGCTCCTCGGGGGGCAGGTCGCTGGGATAGGTTGGTGCAGACATCCGACCTTATTGCATCTCATGTGCAACTGGATTGCGAGGTACTCGTGGGCGAGCGACTCACACCGGGCGACCGGGCACCCGACTTCACCCTCACCGACGACACCGGCGCAGAGGTCTCGTTGAGCGACTTCCGCGGCAAGCGCGTCATCGTCTACTTCTACCCGGCGGCGATGACCCCGGGCTGCACCACGCAGGCGTGCGACTTCAGCGACTCGCTCGAGGCCCTGCGCGCGGCGGACACCGAGGTGGTCGGCATCTCGCCGGACGCCCCGGACAAGCTCGCGAGGTTCCGCGAGCGCGATGGGCTGACGATCACACTGCTCTCCGACGCCGACAAGGCGGTCATGACCGCCTGGGGCGCCTATGGTGAGAAGAAGTTGTACGGCAAGGTCGTCGAGGGAGTGATCCGCTCGACGGTCGTCGTCGGAGCAGACGGCGTGGTCACCCACGCCCAGTACAACGTCAAGGCGACGGGCCACGTGGCCCGCATCCGCCGCGACCTCGGCATCGAGTAAGGACGGAATCCTCACGTGAGCAATGACAACCCGAGCACGACCAGGCTCGAGAACGACATCATCACGACCCGTGACCGGCTCGCGCAGACGATCGACGAGCTGTCGGTGCGGGCGGCCCCGAAGAACGTCATCGAGCGGCAGAAGGCGCAGGCCAAGGCCTCCTTCGCCCACGCCACGCGGACGGAGTCCGGTGAGCTGCGCATGGACCGCGTCGCCATCGCGGCGGCCGCGGTCGTGGGCCTCGTCGTCCTCCGGGCGATCGCGGCCAGCCGCAAGCACAGGAAGTGGGAGAAGCAGCGCGCCAAGCGCTCTTGGTGACCCCTCACCACGACGGCGAAGGGCGGTGCTCCAGCGGGGGTCCCGCCCTTCGTCATGTGCCGGACACGTCCCGGCAGCCCTGTCGCGGAGTCGATTTCATCTCGCCGCATCGTGGTGCTAATGTTTCTCCTCGCGCGCCAATAGCTCAATTGGCAGAGCAGCTGACTCTTAATCAGCGGGTTCGGGGTTCGAGTCCCTGTTGGCGCACCACCCACGAAGGACCTCACCGGTTGATCCGGTGGGGTCCTTCTTCGTCCCGGGTCGCAGCAGCGGTGCTACCTTCGCTGGCAGTCGAGCAGAGGGAGACGACATGCAAGGTCCGAGGGTGCTGGCCGTCATCCTGGCCGGGGGCAAGGGGTCCCGGCTGGGCGCGCTCACCGAGCACCGGGTCAAGCCCGCGCTGCGCTTCGCGGGCACCTACCGGCTCATCGACGTCGCGCTGTCCAACCTGGCCAACAGCGGCATCACCGACGTGTGGATCGTCGAGCAGTACCTGCCGCACTCGCTCAACGAGCACCTGGCCAACGGTCGGCCCTGGGACCTCGACCGCAACCGGGGTGGCCTGCAGATCCTGGCGCCCTTCAGCGGCGCGACGGGCGAGGGCTTCGCCGAGGGCAACAGCGACTCGCTGTGGCGCCACCGCAGGCGCATCGCCGCGAGCGGAGCCGACGTCGTCCTCGTCCTGAGCGCCGACCACCTCTACACGGCCGACCTCAGGGCGGTCGTCGACGAGCACGTCGCGACGGGCGCCGACCTGACGGTCGTCACCACACGCACCGCGGGGGACGCGAGCCAGCACGCCGTCGTCGAGTCCGACGACGACGGGGAGGTGACCGGCTTCGACTACAAGCCCGACGAGCCGAGCACCGACGTCGTGGCCACCGAGATCTTCTGCTTCACGACGGACGAGCTCACGGGGGCTCTCGAGCGCCTGCATGACGAGCTCGGCGGGCTCGGCGACTACGGCGAGGACCTCGTCCCGTGGTTCGTCGAGCACCGCTCCACGCGCGCGGTCGCGTTCGAGGGCTACTGGACCGACATGGGTACCTTGGCGTCGTACTGGCGCGCGCACATGGAGCTGGTCGACGGCACGGGGGTGGAGCTGGACGACCCCGACCGACCGATCCACTCGGCCCAGCCGCAGCTCGTGCCCGCCCGGGTGGCCGCCACCGGTCAGGCCGTCGAGAGCCTCCTGTCGCCGGGGTGCCGGGTCGCCGGCACGGTCCGGCACAGCGTCATCGGTCCCGAGGTGGTGGTCGAGGAGGGCGCCGAGGTGCTCGACTGCGTCCTGCTCGACCGCGTGCACGTCACGAGCGGCGTGCGCCTGACGGGCTGCGTCGTCGACGTCGGTGCCCGGCTCGAGGGGGCCGACCTGGGTGACGCGTCGAGCGTCACGCTCGTCGACGCCGACGCCTCGGTGGGGGCGGTCGAGGACCGCCCCTGACGGGCGTCAGCCGCGCCACTCCTCGAGGTGGATGTCCTCGTCGTCGCCGTCGTCGCCGCGCCGACGGGCGAGCAGCCCGACGACGGCGCCCACGACGAGCAGGCCGCCGATGATCGCGGCCCACACCCACGTGGGGACGCCACCGTCGTCGCTCGTGTCGTCCTGGGCGGGGACGGCGGCCGTCGTCGAGGACGAGGTGGGGCGCTGCGAGGGCTCGGTCTCGCCGTCACCGGTGGTGGAGGAGGAGCTGGAGCTCGTCGTCGAGCTCGGCTCCGAGGTGCTCGACGACGTCGGCTCGCTGGTCGACGAGGACGGCGCGGTGGCGGAGGTCGTGCTCGGCGCGGACGTGCTGGCCGTGGGCGCGCTCGTCGAGGACGAGCTGCTGGTGGTGGTGGTGGTGCTCGTCGCGGGTGGGGTGCCCTCGCCGCCCGGCTCCTCGACCGGTCCTTCGTCACCGCCGGGCGGGGCGTAGCGGAAGGACAGCGACCCGCTGATCGGGTGCCCGTCGGCGCTCACGACCTTGTAGGAGACCTTGTAGGTGCCGGCGGGCAGCGAGGACTTCAACGGCTGGTAGACCGTCGCACCGTCGACCTCGAGCTCCCCTTCCGTCGCGTCCGTCGACCCGGACGTGACCGTCACCTGGTTGAGACCGCTCTTGATCGGCTCGTTGAACCGCAGCATCACCTCGGGTGGGGTAGCGGTGAGGGTCGAGCCGTCGCGCGGGCTGGAGTTGTCCAGGCGCGCGTGCGCTGAGGCCGGCCCGGCCGTGGCGACCAGTGCGGCGAGCATCGCTGCGAGAGCGATGATCGCGGTGATGACGGGGACGAAGGGGGGAGCGGAGCGGTGCGGTGTGGTCACCGGCCCATCGTGCCTGATCGGCCTGCGTGCGTCCGGGAGGTGGGTGGTCACGAGCACCCTTCGGGAACAGGTACGATGGTCCGCGCTGCCTGAGACAGGCAGAACTTGGTGGGTATAGCTCAGCTGGTAGAGCATCGCGTTGTGGTCGCGAGGGTCGCGGGTTCAAGTCCCGTTACTCACCCCAAGGGCGAAGGGCCCCCGGTGCGCCGGGGGCCCTTCGTCGTCCTCTCGACGCCTGGATTTAACCTTGTCGTCCATTTCAGGCCATAGTGGTCGTGATGCAGACCGTGCGCTCGTGGCCCTACTCCGTCGCCGTGGTCGTCTCGGTCCTCGTCGGGGCGGCCGCGGTGGCCGGCACCTCCTCGCTCGGGATCCCCCTGAAGGACCCGGAGGGCTTCCTGGGCCCCGCCTACGTGCGCCTGCCCCTGCTGGCACTCGTCCTCTTCGGCATCGGCCTGGTCTTCGCCGGGCTCCGGCGCCGCGGGGTGCGACAGCTGTGGCTCGGCATGGGCGAGGTCGTGCGCCACGAGTGGAGCCTGCGTCGCCTGGCCTACGTCGGCACCGGTCTGGTCACCTTCTACGTCTGCTACGTCGCCTACCGCAACCTCAAGAGCGTGCTGCCCGTCCACCGGGAGGGAGTCCTCTACGACCACCAGCTGCACGCCGTCGACCAGTGGTTCCTCGGCGGCAGCGACCCGGCCGTGGTCCTCCACTCGGTCCTCGGGGTGGACTGGACGGCAGGTCTGCTCTCCTTCGTCTACCTGCTCTACCTGCCGTTGGTCCCGGTGAGCCTCATGGCGGTCCTCGTCCTGAGCCGTGACGTGGCGGTGGGGGCGTGGTACGCGACGGCGCTGAGCCTCAACTGGGTCCTCGGCACGCTCAGCTACTACGTCCTTCCGGCGCTCGGCCCGGTCTACGCCAGGCCCAGCCTGTACGCGGGGCTGCCGCGCACCGAGGTGGCCGACCTGCAGCAGGCCCTGCTGAGCAACCGGGTGGAGTTCCTCGCCGACCCGCTCACGAGCGACGCCATCCAGGGGGTCGCGGCCTTCGCGTCGTTGCACGTGTCGGTGACCTTCGCCCTGGCGCTCTTCCTCCACCGCACCAGCCCGGCCCGCTACCTGCGCCTGGCCGCGTGGACCTTCTTCGGCCTGACCTTCGTCGCGACCCTCTACTTCGGTTGGCACTACGTGCTCGACAACCTCGCCGGGGTGCTCGTCGGTTACCTCGCCGTGGTGATCGGTGCCCGGGCCACCGGCCAGCACCGCCGGGCGCGGAGGTCTCAGCGCACCTGGTGGCGCGCGGCGATCTCCTTCAGCTCGGCGCTCTCCAGCCCGGGCTGCGGCCGGAAGACCGCCTCGCGGTAGTAGCGCAGCTCGGCGATCGACTCGACGATGTCGGCGAGCGCGCGGTGGCCGCCGTTCTTGTCCGGCGAGGCGAAGTAGGCCCGCGGGTACCAGCGGCGGGAGAGCTCCTTGATCGAGGAGACGTCGATCATCCGGTAGTGGAGGTGGGCCTCGAGGGTCGGCATGTCCCGCACGAGGAAGGCGCGGTCGGTCGCCACGCTGTTGCCGCCGAGCGGCGCCTTGGCGGCGTCGGGCACGTACTCCTTGATGTGTGCGAGCACGGCCTCCTCCGCGTCGGCCATCGTCGTGCCCTCGGCGAGGACGTCGAGCAGGCCGGAGCTCGTGTGCATGTCGCGCACGAAGTCGTTCATCTGCGCCAGCGCCGCCTCCGGCGGACGGATGACGATGTCGATGCCTTCGTCGAGCTGGTTGAGCTCGTAGTCGGTGATGACGGCGGCGACCTCGATGAGCGCGTCGCGCTCGAGGGAGAGTCCCGTCATCTCGCAGTCGATCCACACGATGCGGTCGGACGAGGCCTGGGTCGAAGAAGTCACGGCGATCACCCTAGCGACCCGCCGGGCGTCGTCCCCGTCACGGGGAGTCCTACCCGCCGACAGGGCCCCCCGGCCGGGTTAGCGTGTCGCCCATGAGCGCGACGCCCCCTCCGCCCCCGCCCGGCCGGCCGCCGGCCCCAGCGGGCCCCCCGCCGCCGCCCCCGGGACGGACCGCCGGCGCGTCCGCGACCCCGCCGCCGCCGTCCGTGACCCCGACGCCCCCGCCGCCGCCCGGACAGCCGCCGGCCCCGCCGTCGTCGAGCCGCCCGGCGGAGGACACCCTCTCCCGACGCGTGCTGCGTCGCTCCGCGCCGGACGAGCCGGAGTGGTTCCGCACCGCCTCGCGCTCGATCGCCCTCGCCGAACAGGAGGCCAGGACCGACTCGCGCGCGAAGGTCCTCGCCCAGCAGCAGGCCTACGAGGAGCAGCAGCGGGCTGCGCGCCTGGCTGCCCAGCAGCAGGCCGCCGCCGCGCAGTACCAGCAGCACCAGGCGTGGCTGCAGCAGCAGCAGTACACCGCCCACTACGTGACCGCCCAGGCGCAGGCCAACCCCACGCCGCGCCCGACGCTGCGGACCTGGCTGCTCGGCGGCACGGTGCTCATCGGCTCGCTCGTGCTCGTCCTGCTCTTCGCGCTGTACTACGGGTTCGCCTTCGGGGTCATCCTCACGCTCGTGTCGCTGGTCGCCGCGCTCATCCCGCTGTGTCTCGTCCTGCCGATCTTCCTGTGGCTGGACCGCTTCGAGGCGGAGCCGCTGCGCTACCTCGTCACGGCCTTCCTCTACGGCGCGCTCGTCTCGACCTTCCTCGCGATCTTCGCCAACACCCTCGGCGGGGCGGTCATCAGCTCGTTCGCCTCGTCGCCGCAGGACGTCAGCACCCTCACCGCGGTGCTCGTCGCCCCGCCGGTCGAGGAGACGACGAAGGGGGTCTTCATCCTCGTCATGTGGTGGTTCATGCGGCGTGAGTTCAACGGGCTCACCGACGGCGTCGTCTACGCGGGCATCGTCGCGGCCGGCTTCGCCTTCACGGAGAACATCCAGTACTTCGCGGGGGCGGCCACCGAGGCCGGCGCCGCGGGCTTCGGCTGGACCTTCGTCCTGCGCGGTCTCGTCACCCCCTTCCTCCACCCGATGTTCACGTCGATGACGGGCATCGGCATCGGCGTGGCAGCGGTCTCCCGGTCGATGCCGGTCAAGATCATCGCCCCGGTCCTCGGGTGGTGCGCGGCGGTGCTCCTCCACGGCCTGTGGAACCTCAGCGCCTCCACCGGGCTGGTCGGCCTGGGCATTGGCCTGGTCGTCGGCTTCGGTGCCTTCGTCAGCTTCGTCTGCTTCGTCGTGTGGACCCGCAAGCGCGAGGGGCGGGTCATCGGCCAGCACCTCATGGCCTACGTCGACACGGGCTGGATCTCGGGCGACGAGGTCGGGATGCTCGCGGACATGAAGGCCCGCCGCCAGGCGCGCCAGTGGGCCAAGTACCACCGGGGGCCGGGTGGGTTGAGCTCGATGCGCAGCTTCCAGGACTGCGCCTCGGAGCTGGCGCTGCTGCGCTTCCGGATGCTCAGCCACGAGGCCGACCCGCGCTCGCTCGAGCGTGAACGGGTCCTGCTGGACTCGATGACCGCCCGACGGCGGGAGTTCGCCGGCGCGGTCTGACCGCGGTCGACGCGATCCTCAGGTCGTGACGACCTCGAGGGGCTCGTCCGTGAGGGCTGCGACCGCGGCGCGGTGGCTCGCGGCGTCGAGCGTCACGTCGGCGAGCGAGATCCGCGCCGGTCGCGGCTCGGTGGCCCGCCAGTCGACGAGGAGCGCGGCCTCCAGCGGCCCGGAGACCAGGACCTCGGCGGGGTCGACGACCAGGCCGTGACCGGTCGCCTTGAGGACCGCCTCCTTGCGGGCCCACACCCGGGCGCGGGCGACGAGCAGCTCGTGGCCCTCGAGGCCGTCGAAGCCGGCGACCTCCTCGCGCGCCAGCGTGGCCCGGGCGAAGCTGTCGAAGTCGGCATCCGTCAGGTCCTCGGTGTCGACCCCGACCTCGACCCCCTTCGCCACCGCCACGACGGCGACCTCGGGGGTGTACGAGAGGGAGAAGTGCCAGCCGTCGCCCTCGACGAGGACCGGTTTGCCGTGGAGGTCGCTGCGGCAGGTCGTGCACCGGCGCTCGAGGACGAGCCCGGCGGGGTCGCGCTCGACCAGCTCGCCGAGGACCCGTCGCACGAGCGCGTGGCCCGTGACGAAGGGGGCCGGCTGCCGCTTGCGGTGCGCCCGGGACATCTCGCCGGGGTCGAGGAGCGCCAGATCGGCGGGGGAGTGGCCCACCCCCGCCTCACGGACCAGGACGCGGACGGACATGTCCCGATCATGTCAGGTCGCGACGCTCACTACACTGGGCTCCGCCCGTGCGTGGACACCGCCACGCCGGGCGTGCCTCCGTAGCTCAGCTGGACAGAGCAAGGGCCTTCTAATCCCTAGGTCGCAGGTTCGAGTCCTGCCGGGGGCGCCACGCGCCGTCACGCCGAGCGTTCGGGCAGGACAGCCGGGCGCACGTATATAGGGTGGGCGCATGGCTGAGATCTCGAGCGCGAACGGGGCGGACGCCGGCCTGCTGCAGCGGGTGACGAGCCTGCGCGACGAGGTGGCTCGCAGCCGGCTCACGCTGGACCTGCCGAGCACCCGCGCGGCGCGGACGGAGCGGCAGGCGCTCCTCGACCAGCTCGACGACTACGTGATCCCGCGCCTGTCCTCGATGGACGCGCCGCTGCTCGCCGTCGTCGGTGGCTCGACCGGCTCCGGCAAGTCGACGCTGGTCAACTCGATCCTGCGCCGGGAGGTGAGCCGGTCCGGGGTGCTGCGCCCGACGACGACCAGCCCCGTGCTCATCCACCACCCCGACGACGAGCGGTGGTTCCGCGACGCGCGGGTCCTCCCTTCCCTCGCCCGCGTCACCGGTGGCGCCGGCGCCGACCCGCAGCCCGGGACCGTCCGCCTGACGCCGTCGCCGACACTGCCCCCGGGCATGGCGATCCTCGACGCACCCGACATCGACTCGGTCGTCTCGGCCAACCGCGAGCTCGCCGCCCAGCTGCTCGCGGCCGCCGACCTCTGGCTCTTCGTGACGACGGCCGCCCGCTACGCCGACGCCATCCCGTGGCGCCTGCTGCAGCAGGCCTCCGAGCGGGGGACCGCGGTCGCGATCGTGCTCGACCGGGTCGACCGGCCCGCGATGGCCGACGTGCGCACGCACCTCGTCGACATGCTGCGCGACCACGGCCTCGAGACCGCGCCGGTCTTCACCGTCCCCGAGACCGACCTCGACGACGACGGCCTGATCCCGGAGCAGGACATCGAGCGGGTGCGCGCCTGGCTCACGGCGCTCGCCGGCGACCAGCGGGCCCGCTCGATCATCATCCGGCAGACCCTCCGGGGCGCGCTGCGCTCGCTCGACGGCCGCACCCGCGCGCTCGTCGACGCCGCCCAGAGCCACCGCGACCAGACGGACACCCTCGCCCAGGCCGCCTACGACGCCTACGACAAGGCGGAGGAGGGCGTCACCGAGGGCATGAAGGACGGGCAGCTCCTGCGCGGAGAGGTCCTCGCCCGGTGGCAGGAGTTCGTCGGGACCGGTGAGTTCTTCCGCAAGGTGGAGAAGGGGGTCTCGCGCCTCCGCGACCGCGTCACGGCCGCAGTGGGCGGAGGCCCCCCGCCGTCCGCGGAGCTCGACCAGGCCCTGCACACTGGCGTCAGCGCGCTGCTCATCGCCGAGGCCGACGCCGCCGCGAGCACCGTCGCCCGGACGTGGCGCTCGACCGAGGCCGGCCCGGTCGTCCTCGACCAGCACCCCGAGCTGGCGCACTCCTCGCGAGGGCTCGAGGGCGAGGTCGAGCGGCTCGTGCGCGACTGGCAGGGCGATGTCCTCGACATCGTCCGGGCCGAGGGCGGCAACCGGCGCACCAACGCCCGGATCGCCGCCTACGGCGTCAACGGCATCGGCCTCTTCCTCATGCTCGTGTCCTTCGCGCACACCGGGGGCGTGCTCGTCGCGCCCGAGGTCGCCATCGCGGGTGGGACCACCGCGCTGGCGCAGAAGGTGCTCGAGGCGATCTTCGGCGACCAGGCGGTGCGCGACATGGCCAAGAAGGCCCGCCAGCTGCTCCTCGAGCGGGTCGAGGACCTCTACACCGCGGAGCGGTCGCGCTACACCGACGTCACCGGTGACCTCGCCGTGAGCGAGGCGCAGCTGCGCCGGCTGCAGCAGGCCGCTGCCGCGGTCGGTGAGGGCACCCGATGAGCCCGCGCAACCCCCTTCGTCGTGGCGGTGGGGACGCCTCCGCGCTGTCCGTCGAGGAGCTGACCGCCCGGGCCGACGCACTCTCCGAGGCCCTCGAGGCCGGGGGCAGCCGACTCGAGCCGCAGCCGGCCGGCCGGGCCCGCGAGGTCGTCGCCAAGGTCTCCGAGCGGACCGCGCTCGTCGGCGGGCACACGGTCGTCGCGCTCGCCGGGGCGACCGGCTCCGGCAAGTCCTCGCTCTTCAACGCCCTCGTCGGCGCCGACGTGGCCCGGGTGGGCCAGCGGCGCCCGACGACGTCCACGCCGACCGCCGCCGTCTGGGGCGGTGAGCCCGCCGGCGAGCTGCTCGACTGGCTCTCCGTGGGCACCCGGCACCAGGTGCAGGAGGGTGCCTCCGACCTCGACGGGCTCGTCCTGGTCGACCTGCCCGACTTCGACTCGCGCGAGGCCGCCCACCGCGAGGAGGCCCGGCGGGTCCTCGAGCTCGTCGACGTCTTCGTCTGGGTCACAGACCCCCAGAAGTACGCCGACGCCGTGCTCCACGACGACTACGTCGCGGTGCTGCGCGAGTACGGCGCCGTGACGATCGTCGTGCTCAACCAGGTCGACCGGCTGCGTGGGGAGGGCCAGGCCCAGGTGGCCGCCGACCTCTCCCGGCTGCTCGAGCGCGACGGCCTGCAGACCCACGAGGTCATCGGGACCTCCACGCGGACGGGGGAGGGGCTCGAGGCCCTGCGCACCCGCCTCGCCGATGCCGTCCAGCACTCCGATGCCGCCCGCCACCGGCTCGGCGCGGACCTGCGCACGGCCGCAGAGGGCCTGCGTGCGTCGGTGGCCGATCGGGAGGCAGCGATCCCCGACCGCTCCCGCGGGGAGCTCGTCGACGCCCTGGCCCGCAGTGCGGGCGTCCCGACCGTCGTCGAGGCCGTGGCCCGGGACTTCCGCATGGAGGCCTGGGCGCGCACCGGCTGGCCCTTCACCCGCTGGGTGCGGGCCTTCCGGCCGGCGCCGCTCAAGCGGCTACGGCTCGACCGCACGAGCGACGGGACCCCGGACATCACCGAGCAGGACGTGCGCGCGGTGCTCGGCCGCTCCTCCATCCCGCCACCGGCGCCCGCGGCCCGCGCGAGCGTCGACCTCGCGGCCCGTCGCATCGGCACCGCCGCCGGCGAGGGTCTGCCGACCCGCTGGGCCGACGCGGTCGCCGATGCCGCGAGACCTGCCGACCACGACCTCGCCGACGAGCTCGACCAGGCCGTCATGCGCACCCCCCTGCGCAGCCGCAAGCCGATGTGGTGGACGGTCTTCGGGCTGCTGCAGGTCCTCCTGGCGATCACCGCCGTCGTCGGCCTCGTGTGGCTCGTCGTCATCGCGCTCGCCGGCTGGCTGCAGCTGCCGGAGATCCCGACCTTCGACGTCGGGCCCTTCGCGACCCCCTTCCTGCTGCTCGTCGGCGGGCTGCTGGGTGGGCTGCTGCTCGCCGCGATCGCCCGCTGGCTGGCGAGGATCGGTGGTCGCAAGCGAGCCGGGGTCGTCGACAAGCGGCTGCGCCGCTCCATCGGCGAGGTCGCGGACGCCCGGGTCATCGAGCCCGTCGAGACCGTGCTCGGCGAGCACGCCCGAGCTCGCGCGGGCATCGAGCGCGCCCACGGCTGACCGCGGCTCCGCAGCCGTCGTGCACAGGGGGAGGGTGACCCGCCCGGTCGTCCACAGGGAGTGACTCGCCCCGTCGCGCCCGCTGGTCCGGCGCGACGCTGGTCCCACGGACCCACCCGATCGCAGGTGGGCGCACAGGGATGGGACACGAGATGAACGAGACCGAGATCACCGTGGGCGGCCGGGTCGTCGCCGACCCCGAGCACCGCACCACGCGCAACGGCATCCAGTTCACGATCTTCCGGATCGCGAGCACGGTACGGCGGCGCAGCCGCGAGGGCGTCTGGGTCGACGGGCCGACGAGCTTCTACAACGTCGCGACCTACCGCGCGCTGGGGGTGAACGCCCACCAGTCCCTCGGCAAGGGTGACCCCGTCGTCGTCCACGGGAGACTGACGATCAACGACTGGCAGCGCACCGACGGCTCGTGGGGCTCGTCTGCCGACATCGAGGCGATGAGCGTCGGGCACGACCTGACCTTCGGCACGACCGAGTACTCCAAGGCGCAGCGAGGCGCCGGCGACGCCGAGGCCCTGGCCGCCAGCGAGGCGGGCTTCGACCGGATGCGCACCCGCATGGAGGAGTCCGACGGACCCGGGTGGGGCACGGCGCACCCGGCGCCGGCTCAGGGCCCGGCGGGCGAGGTCGTGGACGAGAGCACCGGCGAGGTGCTCGACCCGACGGAGGCGGACGGGCAGGGCGCCGACGAGGCGGAGGAGGTCGCCGTGCCGGCCTGACGACGGTGGATTCGGGCGTGGGGGCGGGAGTGGATAGCCTGCCCCCATGGCCGACTACATCTACACCATGGTCCGCGCGCGCAAGGCGCACAACGAGAAGGTCATCCTCGACGACGTCTCGATGTCCTTCTTCCCCGGTGCCAAGATCGGGATGGTCGGCCCCAACGGGGCCGGCAAGTCGACCATCCTGAAGATCATGGCCGGGCTCGACCAGCCGAGCAACGGCGAGGCGAGCCTCAAGCCGGGCGCGACCGTGGGCATCCTCCTCCAGGAGCCGCCGCTCAACGAGGACAAGACCGTCCTCGGCAACGTCGAGGAGGGCGCTGGCGAGATCAAGGCCAAGCTCGACCGGTTCAACGCCATCTCCGAGGAGATGAGTGAGCCCGACGCGGACTTCGACGCGCTCATGGAGGAGATGGGCAAGCTCCAGGAGGAGATCGACCACGCCGACGCGTGGGACCTCGACTCCCAGCTCGAGCAGGCGATGGACGCCCTGCGCTGCCCACCGCCGGACAGCCCGGTCACCAACCTCTCCGGTGGTGAGCGTCGGCGCGTCGCGTTGTGCAAGCTGCTCCTGCAGAAGCCGGACCTGCTGCTCCTCGACGAGCCGACCAACCACCTCGACGCCGAGTCCGTCCTCTGGCTGGAGCAGCACCTCGCGGCCTACGCGGGTGCCGTCGTCGCCGTGACGCACGACCGGTACTTCATGGATAACGTCGCGCAGTGGATCGCTGAGGTCGACCGCGGCCGTCTCTACCCGTACGAGGGCAACTACTCGACCTACCTGGAGAAGAAGCAGGAGCGGCTGCAGATCCAGGGCAAGAAGGACCAGAAGCTCGCCAAGCGACTGAAGAACGAGCTCGAGTGGGTGCGCTCGAACCCCAAGGCCCGCCAGACCAAGAACAAGGCCCGTCTGGAGCGCTACGAGGAGATGGCGGCGGAGGCCGACCGGACCCGCAAGCTCGACTTCGAGGAGATCGCGATCCCGCCGGGCCCGCGCCTCGGCAGCAAGGTCATCGAGGTCCGGGACCTGACGAAGGGCTTCGGCGACCGGGTGCTCATCGAGGACCTGTCCTTCTCCCTGCCTCGCAACGGCATCGTCGGCATCATCGGCCCGAACGGCGTCGGCAAGACGACCCTCTTCAAGACGATCGTCGGCTTCGAGCAGCCGGACGCCGGCGTGGTCGACATCGGTGACACGGTCAAGCTGTCCTACGTCGACCAGAACCGTGGCGGCATCGACCCGGAGAAGAACGTCTGGGAGGTCGTCTCCGACGGGCTCGACCACATCCAGGTCGGCCAGGTCGAGATCCCCTCGCGCGCCTACGTCAGCCAGTTCGGGTTCAAGGGCCCGGACCAGCAGAAGAAGGCCGGTGTCCTCTCCGGCGGTGAGCGCAACCGCCTCAACCTCGCGCTCACCCTCAAGCAGGGCGGCAACGTGCTGCTCCTCGACGAGCCGACCAACGACCTGGACGTCGAAACCCTGGGCTCCTTGGAGAACGCGCTCCTGGAGTTCCCCGGCTGCGCCGTGGTCATCTCCCACGACCGGTGGTTCCTCGACCGCGTCGCGACGCACATCCTCGCCTACGAGGGGACCGACGAGAACCCGGCCTCCTGGTACTGGTTCGAGGGCAACTTCGAGGGCTACGAGGCCAACAAGGTCGAGCGCCTCGGGGCGGACGCCGCGCGTCCGCACCGCGTGACGCACCGCCGCCTGACCCGCGACTGAGGGCGCCGCGAGGCAGGGGCAGCGCAGCTCGTCCGACCCTGCCGTCGTCGCCGCCCCCTGGGTAGGGTGTGGCCATGGTCATACCGCCGGCTCGGGACTGAGCACACACGGCCATGACGCATGTGCGGCAGGTCGGGCTCGTCGGCGGGGTCGGTGGCGGAAACACCGGCAACGAGGTCAGTCTCGCCGTGGTCCACGACCAGCTGGCTGCCGCACGGCCCGACCTGCGGTTCGCGGTCGTCACGCCGATGCCCGACGGTGCCCGGGCCCGCGGGGTGGTCCACGGCGACGAGCCCGTGCTGTCCTTCCGAGCCGACCGCACGCGCGGCGGTGCACGGGCCGTGCGGCTCGGGCGAAGGGTCGTCGCCGAGCTGCGTCACGTGGGTTCGGTCCTGGGGTGGATGGGCTCGCTGGAGGCCGTCGTCGTCTGCGGCACCGGGGTCCTCGACGACCTCGAGGAGCCGCCGTGGGGGATGCCGTGGTCGCTCTTCCTCTGGGCGGCCGCCGCGCGGGCGCGGCGACGCCCCTTCGTGCTGCTGGCCGTCGGGGCCGGGCCCATAGGGAGCCGGGCCAGTGCGCTGCTCTTCCGAGCGACCGTGAGGCTGGCGTCCGAGGTCACCTACCGCGACGCGGACTCGCTGCGCACCATGGCCGACCTGGGCGCGGCCCGTCCCGACGCGCGGGTGACCTGCGACCTCGCCTTCGGCCGCGCGGTCGGCTCGGTGGCGCCCGCGCAGCCCGGACCGGGGATGCGGGTCGCCGTCGGCATCATGGACTGGAGGGGCTGGTCCGGTTCAGGTCGGGGCACGGAGCAGTACCTGGACATCCTCGCGGAGGTCGTCGTCGGGCTCCTCGACCGTGGCTGCCGGGTGGTGCTGACGGTCGGACAGCCGGTCGACGTCGAGCCCGCGCGGGAGGTGCGCCGGCGGGTCCTGGGGGAACGTCCGCAGGCCCGGCTGCCCCTCTCCGACGTCGGCAGCTTCGACGAGCTGGTCGAGGTGGTGCAGGGCGTCGATCTCGTCGTCGCGACCCGGTTCCACACCGTCGTCGCCGCCCTCGCAGCCGACCGCGCGATCGTGTCGGCGGGCTACGCACCCAAGAACCGCGCCGTCCTCGAGCGGGTGGGCCTGGACCACGCCGACCGGCCCGTGGACGAGATCGACGCGGCCTGGGTCCTCGGCGAGGTGGACGCCGTCGCGGAGGGCAGGGCTCCGTGGCGTGCCGACCGGCAGATCATCGCTGGCTGGGCACGCCTCGTGCGTGACGAGATCGACGGGCTCGCCACCCGGATCGACCGAGCCACCAGTCAGCAGCGGCGTGTGGTGGGTCTGGTGACACCGACCAGCCGGTGGCGATCACGGCTCCGGCGACCCAGAGCGTGGTGGTCTCGTCGAGGAGGTTCTCGGTCAGCGTGACCGTGACGAGTCCGAGCGCGACGGCCGCCGCCGCCTCGAAGGCGGCGCGTGCCTCGCCCTCGCGCTGCCGGAGTGCCCGGCCGGCCTCGCGGAGCGTGACGGTGACCCCGATGGTGACGGCCACGAGCGCCACCATCCCGACCGCGCCGAGCTCGACCCAGGTCTGGACCCACACGTTGTGCGGGAGCAGGCCCTCGCTGCGCATCGTCGGTACCACGCCGAACCCGATCCCCGTCAGGGGGTTGAGCCAGCCCAGGGGCGCGAGCGCCTGCCAGTAGCCCCATCGCCAGGCGAGTGAGCTCTCAGGCGCCCCGGGGGGCGGGGGCGGCGGATCCCAGATGTCGACCACCCGCTGATTGAGACTGGGTGTCAGCGCCACGACGACGACACACACGGCGATGACGACGGGCAGCCAGCGCCGGTCCCTGCGATAGGCGATGACGAAGGCACCGAGGGCCACGGCGATCCATGCGGCCCGTGTGTAGGTGAGCAGGACGACGACGCCCGTCGCCAGCGTGCCGCACCCCCAGAGGAGCCGGTGGCCGGACCGGGACCACACGAGACGTGCCAGCATGAGGACGCAGAGCACCGCCGCGTACTTGCCCAGCACGCTGGGGTGCACGAAGGGCCCGGTGACCCGGGAGAGGCCGGTGTCGCTGTCGACGGGAGAGGTCCCCGTCATGACCTGGACGATGACATGGCCGCACACGATGACGGCCGAGGCAGCAAGCGCTCGGTGGACCGCGGACGAGGTCAGCTGCCGGCTGCGCACGAGCTGCTCGATGACGACGAACATCAGCACGCCTGCGGTCAGCCGCGCCGCGCTGGCCGCGGACAGGGCCGGCACGTGCGAGCTGAGCGTGCTCAGGGCCGCGGCCCCGACGAAGCCGAGGAGCGCCCACACGGCGACGGAGGGACGCCGCAGCTGGTCCGTGCGCCACTGCGACCACAACCACCACCCGGAGGCAGCGATGAAGATCAGCCCGATGGCAATCGCCGACCCGTGGCCCACCGCGTCGAGCTCGGGTCGCACGACGAGCAGGAGCAGCGCCAGGGCAGCGAACTGACGTACCGCGAGCACCGCCGCAGTGACGACGACGAGGGCCGCGACGACGAGGACCACCACGGAGAAGAGGTCGACACCGACCCGTACGGAGGCGATGCCGGCGATGCCGGCACCCAGGCCGATGACGGCGGCGTACCCGGTCCGGCGGGTCACGACCGCACCCCGTGGGTCGCCTCGCCGTACACCGCCGTGAGGCGGGCGAGGTGCTCCTGCGTCGTCGTGCTGCGTCGACGCACCTCGTCGACGAGCGCGGCGCTCCCGGCCAGCCGGGAGCGAAGTGCGGTGTCGAGGGTGGCAGCCCACGCGTCGACGTCGTCGTGCCGCACCGTCCAGCCGCTCGCCGGGCCGACCATCTCCGGCATGCCGCCGACCCGCGACACGACGGCCGGCACGCCGGCCATGAGGCTCTCGCGGAGGGCGAAGGGGGAGTTCTCGTGGCACTGCGACGGGTGTGCGGTGACGATCGCGCGGTCGAGTGCCCGGCGCACGCCCGCGGCGTCGGTCACCCCGGGCAGGTCGACCCGGGGGATGCCGTCCGCCGCGATCATCGATCTCAGCTCGCCGGCCTGGCTCCCTTCGCCGATGAGCTCGACCCGCACCTCCGGGTGGAGGTGCGCGATCCGCCGCCACGCCTGCAGCAGCACGTGTGGCCCCTTGAGCGGGACGAGCCGGCTGGCGAAGACGATCGCGTCCCGCGGACCGTCCGAAGGGAGCACGTCCTCGCCCTGCGAGCGCCACGGCAGGTCGAGGTACTCGACCGCTGCGGCCGGCCACCCCTCGTCGGCGATGACGCCTCTCATGAAGTCCGACGGCGCGAGGATGCGCGGGCCGGACCGTCGCCACTGCGGGGCGGAGACGAGCTGTTCGGCGGCACCGAGGACGCTGACCGCGAGGCTGCCCTTCATGCACCGGCGCCGCACGGGGGCGAGGGCGCGGTGCAGCGGTGAGCGGCCGACGCAGTCGGTGCAGATGGTGCCGTCCGGATCGCTGAAGAGGGTCTGGTTGGCGCACACCAGCTTGTACTCGTGGGCGGTGAGGACGGCGGGGAGACCCGCCTCGCGGACGGCTCGTACGACCGATGACGTCAGCTGGTAGCAGGTCCCGTGGAAGTGCACGATGTCGGGACGGTGCTCGCGGATCGCTCGTCGCATCGTGACCCCGGCCTCCGGCGACCACACCGACACGGCCGCGCTGCGCCAGCGGTCGGGGGAGCCGGGCTCGAAGGACCGACGCCGGGTGAACCACGTGGGCGCCCCCGACAGGTCCATCGGGGACCGCCCCGGTGGCGGCGTCATCGCCACCACCCCGACGTCGTGGCCGTCGGCGACGAGGGAGCGCACGAGCCAGCCCACGTAGGTCTCCACGCCGCCGACGTGGTGCGCGAACTTGCTGACCTGGAGGATGCGCACGTCAGGCCCCGCTCCGGGCCCGCAGGAGTCGGCTGCGCAACCAGTCCATGTCCCGGCGCAGCTCACCCGGCGACAGGACGGCCCGGACGGACAGGCCGATGTGGCGCGCCACGAGCCGCTCGCCGAGGACGAAGACGGTCGTGTAGCCGACCGTGCTCATGATCGCCGCGCCCAGTATCCCGTGCCGGGGGACGAGGAGGACCAGCCCGACGAGGAGCACGATCGTGCCGCCCACGTGGGCCACGCTGGCCCACCCGGGTGCCCCGAGGCCCTGAAGCGTCGCCATGAGGGCCATGCTCGCGGAGAAGAGCACGATACCCGGCAGCATGAGCCACAGAGCGGGGACAGCGGCGGAGAACTCGTCGCCGTAGACGAAGGGGATGACCCACGGTGCCGTGGCAGCGATGGCGAGGATGGCGAGGCCACCGCCGACGAGGTTGATCCTCAGCCCGCGCTCGAGCGCGCCCCGGGCCGCGGGCCCATGACCGGCAGCCGTCAGCGGGAAGATCACCATGGCCACGCTCCCGAAGAGGGAGACGACCATGGAGGAGACGTTGACCGCGATGGAGTAGTAGCCGATCTGGGAGGCGCTGACGAAGGCTGGCAGGACGAGTGAGTCCAGTCGGAGCGCACTCAGGCTGATCCCCTGCATGCGGAACCCGTACCCGAGGGACGCGCGCGCCAGCCGGCGATCGCCACGGGTGATGCCCTCCGCCACGAGGCCGACGACCGCCACGGTGAGTGCCACCCCGTAGCTGGCCACCTGGGCCGACAGGACGGTCACCGGGGTGAATCGGTCGAGACCGAGCAGGGTGAGGAGCGTGAGCACGTAGGTCGCGGGCTGGGTGATGCGCACGACTCCGAGGAAGCGGAAGCGGTGGCGGGCCATGAGCATGGCCCACATCGCCTCGGTGGTGAGGACGACGGGGATCGCGCAGAGAAAGATCCGCGCGATCAGCTTCGTCTCGTCGTCCTGCGCGGCGAAGCCCACGGGGACCAGGAACTGTGCGATGCCGACACCGAGCACCCCGAGGACGGGCGCCATGGTGAGGGTCGTGCCGAGCACCCGGCGCTGGTCGGCGCCCCGGCCCTGCAGGAAGATCATGCCGTCGGCGAACTTGAGGTTGGAGGCCCAGGTGAGCGTCAGTGTCCACGTGCTCACCGCGGCGACGACCCCGCGTCCGTCGGCGCCGAGGAAACGGGCGGTGAGCACACCCGAGACGAGCCCCAGGAGGATCGTCGTGCCACTGGTGGCCAGTGTCGTGGCGAAGGCCCGTCCGGTGGACGGGCGGCTCTGGTCGGTGGTCACGCCGACGACCGGGTGTCGCCACGCTCTTCGTGACGCCGGCGCCTGCGGACGGTGAGCAGCGCGAGGGCACCCCCAGTGAGGACCAGGGCCGCGAGCCCGCCGGCGACGCTGGCGCGGGCCCGGGTCGAGGTCGTGCTCATCGGGCTGGTGTCCACCTGGAGCGACGAGGCCCGGTCCGCGTTGCGTCGTTGGGCCACCTGGATGCTCTTGAGCGATGAGGTGGCGTCGGCGACGATCTCCCCGACGCGGTTGAGGGCGGCCGTGTCCGCCGGGGACGCAGGGCCCCTGCCCCCCTCCGACTCGAGCGACTTCCGGGCGAGCTCGGCACCGGCGACATCGGCATCCAGCTGCTGCTCGATGCCGTCGGAGACGTCGTCGAGGGCATGGCGCACCTGTCGGCGCAGACCGCTCTCGGCCGCGTCCGCCGTGCTGGCCACGTACGTGACCCGGATGATCGTGCCGTTGCCGACACGAGAGGAGTCGACGAAGGCCCCCGGTGCGTCGGGGTCGCCGGCCACGTCGCCCGTACCCACGTCGTCGCCGTAGGCCGAGGTGAAGTCGGCCGCGTGCGTCGCCACCTCGTAGTTGGAGAAGGTGCCGATGAGCGGGGCGATGTTGACGTCCGCCGTCGCACGGACGGTGGCCGGTGACCACCCCGCGGTCCCGGACCACGTGACGGCTGCCGCCACGCCGGCGGTGACGACGAGGATGGCGGCGGAGCTGACGGAAGGTCGTCTGACACCGCGGGACGGTCCGGTCATGCCGACCCGCTGGCCGGGCGGAAGCGTCGACGGGCGGGACGGGCGAGCACCCGCTCGAGGTAGTGGGCGGTGAAGCGTGCGCTCCCCCGCAGGCCCCGGGGACTGCGCAGGACGTCGCGGGCGGTGCCGGCGGCCTCGCGGCGTCGCCCGTCGGCGAAGAGGCTGCGGATCCGCAGGATCCTCGTGCGGACGAGCTCGTCGCGCACGGCCCGCAGGTGCCGTGGATCGTCGCTCGACTGCAGTTCCCTCTCGAGGACCGCCACGGCCCCGTCGAGCTGCCGGGTGAAGTCGCCGACGCTGTCGGCGGCGTCGTGGATGCGGTAGGCGATGACGGGGCGCTCGACGTGCAGCGCGGCCCCTCCCGACCGGGAGAGCGCGAGAGCCAGGTAGCGGTCGTAGGCCGTCGCGGCCCAGTCGGGGCGTTCGCTCCAGTCGACGGCGCGACGACGCAGGACCGCGGCCACCATGAGGATGTCTCCGCGCGCCGCCACGTCGTCGAAGGCGGGCAGCCTCCCTTCCGGCACCCGGCGCCGGTCGACCATCGCGTGCATCGGGTGCGTGCGAGGCAGCGGCAGACCGTCTGCGTCGACGAGGTCGACGTCAGCGAAGCAGACGGCAAGGGACGGGTCCTCCAGCATGGGTCGCACGAGCTGCTCGAGCGCGTCCGGGCGGAGGACGTCGTCGTCGTCGACCTCCATGACGAGGTCCGTCGTCGAGTCGATGAAGCCCTGCCAGACGTTGCCGAGGATCCCGAGGTTGGACTCCCGCGGCACCCAGCGGAAGCGCGCATCGGCGAGCTCGTCGACGACCCTGCCCACCTCCGGCTGGGCGGCGTTGTCGCAGACCACGACGGTGAAGTCGGCGAAGGTCTGGGTGCGCAACGCCTCGAGACAGGAGCGCAGCATCTCGGGCCGACGGTAGGTCGGCACGACGATCGTCACCGCGGGTCCCGCCGCTCGCACGTCAGCGGCCGCCCACGGTCGGGTCCCGGGCAGCCCGGAGGCGCGGCGCCACGGCGACGAGGGGTCGCGTCGGCCGGAGTGCCTGCCTCGCTGGGAGACGCCCTGGGCCAGGTCGGCGCACAGGTCGGCGTAGCCCGCCGCCACCTTGTCCCAGTCGTAGCGCCGGGTGCAACGCTCGACGAGACGTCGTCGCCGCTCCGTGTCGGCGTCCGGTGCGGCGTCGATCCGGGCGATCGCCGAGGCCAGCGTCTCGACGGTGTCGCCGAAGAACCCGTCGTCGCCGAGGACCTCACGGTTGAAGGGGTTGTCGTGGGCGATCGTCGTGGCACCGGCGCCCATCGCGCGGAGCAGCGACGGGTTGGTCCCGCCGACGGAGTGCCCGTGCAGGTAGCTCGCCGAGCCCGCGTACAGCTCGTCGAGCAGCTCAGGGTCCCAGACGCCCCCGAGCATCCGCACGCCCGGCGTCTGCTCGGCGGCGGACCTGACGGCAGCCTCGTACTCGGAGGCGTAGGGGATGCTGCCGACGACGGCGAGGGGCAGGTGGGCGCCGCTCGCCCCGTAGGCCCGGATCATCTCCAGCACGTGGTTCTCGGGCTCGATCCGCGCCACGACGAGGTGGTAGCGACGACGCTCGAGGCCCACCTCCGCCAGCCGGGCGGTGGGAGCATCCGCGATGACCGCGGTGCCGTACTCGAGCAGCGCGGTGCCGGCGTCGAACTCGTCGCGGTAGTACTGCTGGATGCCGGGGGAGTCGGCGATGAGCGCGTCGGCCCACCGCACGGCGGCCGCCTCGGACAGGCGGTAGAAGGTCTGCCCGGCGGGCCCCCACTTCGCCCGCCGCCACTCGAGGCCGTCGACGTGGACGGCCACGGGCAGACCCCGTAGGTGCAGCAGGGGCAGGGCGAAGGTGTTGGCGGCGTTGAAGACGAGGGCGACGTCGTGGCGGGTGCCCGACGCTGCGACGTGCAACGCGGACAAGGCGGTGTGCGAGAGCGTCTCGAGGGTCTTGCGGCGGATGCACGGCAGGTGCACGAGCTGCATCCCGGCATGGGTCGTCCGCGGTGCAGCCGAGTCGTCCGCCGGGCGGCGGCAGTAGACCGTGACCTCGTGCCCCGCGTCGGCGAGGCGACTGCCGATCTCCTCGACGGCCGTCTCGAAGCCCCCGTAGTGCGCCGGTACACCTCGTGTCCCCAGCATCACGATGCGCATACCCGCTCCCCGTTCAGCTCTGTGTGGGCCTCCCCATTCAGCACGATGTCGCCACGATAGCGCCAGCACGGGAGCAGCGACATAGCGAAAGCAGCCCTCGCGTCCCAGGTCCCGCTGGTGCCCACACCTAGGGTGCCGTCATGCCCTCACTCCTGGAGCAGGTCGCCGGTCGCACGAGCATCGTCGACGAGGTGCTCACCGGCTCCCTGGGCGAAGGGGAGGTCCTCTCCGGCGTGGAGATGGTCGGGTGCACGCTGCGCGACGCGTCCGTCGCGGGAGCGACGCTGTCGGGGGTGCGGCTCGAGGGCTGTGCCGTGGAGCGGGTCGACCTCTCCCGTGCCCGCCTGCCGGACTCGGTCGTCGATGGCTGCAGGTTCGTCGGGTGCAAGGCACTCGCGACGTCGTGGGCGATGCTGCGCGCCCCGGTGCTCGTGCCCGGTCCGAGCGCCTGGGTGGACTGCCAGCTGTCGATGGGCAGCTTCACCGGGCTTGACCTCACGGGTGCCCGCTTCGAGCGGTGCGTGCTGACGGACGCCGACTTCGACGGGGCCACCCTGGTCGAGGTCGTCTTCGACGAGTGCTCCCTGGGTGGGGCCCGCTTCGTCCGGGCGGACCTGCGGCGCGCCGACCTGCGCACTGCGCGCGACTTCGTCGTCGACGTGCGCGATGCCAGGGTCGAGGGGCTCCGGGCG
Organism: Janibacter sp. LM; assembly: GCF_039631275.1. Taxonomy (NCBI): domain Bacteria; kingdom Bacillati; phylum Actinomycetota; class Actinomycetes; order Micrococcales; family Intrasporangiaceae; genus Janibacter; species Janibacter sp. LM. The sequence continues at coordinate 21,037 of NZ_JBDIVG010000019.1, read as the reverse complement.
GACCTGACCGGTGCGCTCGGGTTCCTCACCCCCTTCGGCATCGTCGTGGGGTAGGGCGGCGCCGGCCGGGGACCGGTGTCACGTCAGGGAGTGCGCGCCCCGACCAGCCGCAGGGCGAGCGCCCCGTAGGTCTCGCCGATGGCGGCCGGGGTGGTGCGCTTGATGCCCGGGTGGTACCAGCGAGCGACGTCGACGACGAGCGAGAGCGCGGCGAGCGCGGTGGCGCGCACGTCGTCGACGACGAACTCGCCGGACTCGACACCGGCGGTGATGATCCCCTCGACGACCGCGTCGATCTCACGACGCAGGGTGAGGACCTCGCGCTGGTGCTCGGGAGCGAGGTGGCGGAACTCGTACTGGACGATGCGGGCGACCTGGTGCTGCTCGGCGTGCCACCGGGCGAAGGTGGAGATGACCTCCTGGAGGGCGTCCGTGGGCGAGCCTGCCTGGGCCGCGGCCGAGGCCAGCGCGTCGCGGGCGCCCTCGTGCCCGACGCGGCTGAGCTGGAAGAGCAGGTCCTCCTTGCTCGCGAAGTGGACGTAGACGCCAGCCGGCGAGAGGCCGGCACGGGAGGCGATGTCACGCGTCGTCGTGGCATGGAACCCCTTGTCCGCGAAGGCGTCCGCGGCCGCCTCGAAGAGCCTCACGACGGTCGGGTTGTCGTGCTCGGGGAGAGAGGGCGTCGGCGTCGTCACGTTGACAGCATGCCCGCCGGGGGCGAGACTAAGCAAGCGCTTAGTGCGATGACGCACACCACGTTCCAGAGAGGTGACCATGCCCCGCAACATCTACGACGAGGACCACGAGTCCTTCCGCTCCTCCGTCAAGGAGTTCGTCGAGCGCACGCTCGTGCCCCGGGCGGACTCGATGATCGTCGAGCACACCATCCCCCGCGAGGTCTGGCTCGAGGCCGGCAAGCAGGGATTCTTCGGCCTGACGATCCCCGAGGAGTTCGGCGGCGCGGGCATCGAGGACTACCGCTTCAACGCCGTCCTCGCCGAGGAGCTGTCGAAGTTCAACGTGGCGGTCTCCTCCTGCTTCGGCATCCACGCCGACATCACCGCGCCCTACCTCGTGGCCATGGGGACGCAGGAGCAGAAGCAGCGCTGGCTGCCGAAGGTCGTCACCGGCGAGGCGATCATGTCGATCGGCATGACCGAGCCCTCCGGCGGCTCCGACCTGGCCGCGCTGAAGTCGACCGCCGTCAAGGCCGACGACGGCAGCGGCGACTGGGTGCTCAACGGCTCCAAGACCTTCATCACCAACGGCCACCAGTGCGACCTCGCGGTGGTCGCGGCCCGGACCGACCCGGCCAAGGGCGCCAAGGGCATCTCGCTCTTCGTCCTCGAGGCGAGCGACGAGGGCTTCACCAAGGGCCAGCCGCTGGACAAGGTCGGTCAGCCCGAGTCCGACACCTCCGAGCTCTTCTTCGAGAACGTCCGCCTCCCCGCGGACCGGCTCCTCGGTCCCGAAGGCATGGGCTTCATCACGATGATGCAGAAGCTCCCGCAGGAGCGCCTCGGCAACGCGATCGGCTGCGTCGCCCACGCCGGTCAGATCCTCCAGGAGACGATCGAGTACACCAAGGAGCGCAAGGCCTTCGGTCAGCCGATCGGCTCCTTCCAGCACAACAAGTTCAAGATCGCCGAGCTCGTCACGAGCATCGAGGTCGCCCGGGCCTACGTCGACGAGTGCGTCGTCGCGCACGCCGAGGGCAAGCTCAGCGCCGTCGACGCCGCCAAGGCGAAGTGGTGGGCCGCCGAGACCCAGAGCAAGGTCCTCGACGAGTGCGTCCAGCTGCACGGCGGCTACGGCTACATGAACGAGTACCGCGTGGCCCGCGCCTGGCGTGACGCCCGGATCAACAAGATCTGGGCCGGCACCAACGAGATCATGAAGGAGCTCATCGGGCGCGACCTCGGGCTCTGACCCGGGTCCGCACCCCCGACGCTGCACCGGCGGCCGGCCGCTCCGTGAGACACGGAGCCGCCGGCCCCCGTGCGCGCACCCGAGTTTGAGAGACTGGGGGAGACCACGAGCGAAGGGGGTCCGGTGAGCGACACCGTCCACGTCATCACGGTCTCCGACCGGGTGAGCTCCGGCGCGCGCGAGGACGTCTCCGGCGACGCCGCAGTCGAGCTCCTGCAGGCGGAGGGCCACACGGTCACCACGAGCCTCGTGCCCGACGGCGCGGACGCCGTCGAGGCAGCGCTGCGTGCCGCGCTCGCCGACGGTGCCCGACTCGTCGTCACCACGGGGGGCACCGGTCTCTCCCCGCGCGATCGCACCCCCGAGGGGACCGCGCCCGTGCTCGACCGCGAGGTGCCCGGGCTGGCGGAGCTGCTCCGTGCCGAGGGCGCGCGGCAGACCCCCTTCGCCGCCATCTCGCGCGGTCTCGTCGGCATCGTCGACGCGAGCGACGAGTGTCCCGGCGCGCTCGTCGTCAACCTCCCCGGCAGCACGAAGGGGGTGACGCAGGGCCTGCAGGTCCTGCTGCCCCTCGTCGGCCACGTCCTCGACCAGATCTCCGGAGGCGACCACTGATGGCCGACCTGACCCGCATCGCCCGCATCGCGACCGACGAGGTCGACCTCGCCGGGGTGCTCGCGAGCGTCGACGACCCCGGCCACGGGGCGGTGGCGAGCTTCGTCGGGCAGGTGCGCGACCACGACCCCGAGGCCGGCGGCAGGGTCGTCGCGCTGCGCTACACCTGTCATCCCGACGCGCCGCGCCTGGTCGTCGAGATCGTCGAGCGCGTCCTGCGCGACCTCGACCCGCAGGGCGAGGCGAGCGTGCACGCCGTGCACCGCGTCGGGGACCTCGAGGTCGGCGACCTCGCGCTCGTCGTGGCCGTGGGGACCGCGCACCGGGACCTCGCCTTCACGATCTGCCGGGCGCTCGTCGAGGCGGTCAAGCACGAGCTGCCGGTGTGGAAGCAGCAGTTCGAGGCGGACGGCACGCACGCGTGGTCGGGGTTGAGCTGCTGATGACCCGCCCGCTGGTCGACCCCCACGGCCGCCTCCACCGCGACCTGCGCGTCTCGCTCACCGACAAGTGCAACCTGCGGTGCACGTACTGCATGCCCGCCGAGGGCCTGCCGTGGCTGCCCAAGGACGAGCTGCTCACGACACCGGAGCTGCTGACCCTCGTCGAGGCGGCCGTGACGGCCGGCATCAGCGAGGTGCGGCTCACCGGCGGCGAGCCGCTCGTGCGCCCCGACGTCGTCGAGATCGTCGCGGCGATCGCGGCGATGGAGGGCCCCGAGGGCGCGCCCGAGGTGTCGATGACGACCAACGGCCTGGGGCTGACCAAGGTGGCCGCAGCCCTCGCCGAGGCCGGGCTCGCCCGGGTCAACGTCAGCCTCGACACCCTGCGGCCCGAGCGTTTCCACGAGATCACCCGCCGCGACCGCTTCGACGAGGTCGTCGCCGGCATGGCGGCGGCCCACGACGCCGGCCTGCGGCCGGTCAAGGTCAACTCCGTGCTGCAACGGGGGATCAACGACGACGAGGCCGTCGACCTCACGCGCTGGGCGGTCGAGCGCGGGTACGAGCTGCGGTTCATCGAGCAGATGCCGCTGGACGCGCAGCACACGTGGCAACGCACCGAGATGGTCACGGGCGCGGAGATCTTCGAGCAGCTGCGCACGGCCTTCGAGCTCACCGAGGTGCCCGGTCGAGGAGCCGCCCCGGCCGAGCGCTTCCACGTCGACGGTGGGCCGGCGACCGTGGGCGTCATCGCCTCGGTGACGATGCCCTTCTGCGGCTCGTGCGACCGGTTGCGCCTCACCGCGGACGGCCAGCTGCGCAACTGCCTCTTCGCGCGCGGGGAGACCGATCTGCGTGGACCGCTGCGCTCCGGGGCGAGCGAGGCCGAGGTCCACGAGCTCGTCCACGCCTGCCTGGCCACCAAGCGTCCCGGGCACGGGATCAACGAGCCCGGGTTCCTCCAGCCGCCGCGGCCGATGAGCGCGATCGGCGGCTGAGCATCAGCCCCCGGCGAAGGGGGGCAGCACGTCGATCGTCGCGCCGGCGGTGACCGGGGTGTCGCCGTCGTCGACGTAGCGCCCGGCGTGCAGCACCGAGCACCGCTGCAGGACCTCCGTCAGCCGTGCACCGTGGGCCGCCTCGGCCTGCGCGAGGACCTCGCCCACGGTCCTCCCGTCCAGGCGTTCCTCGTCGGTGCCGGCGGCCTCGGCCGCTGCCGCGAAGTACCTGATCGTCGTCATGCCTGCTCCTCCTGCTCACGGTCGGTGATCGTCGCCTCGAGCGCCTGGCTCAGGGAGTCCACGTCGACCGGCCGGCCCTGCTCCTGCAGGTGCCCGACGGCGACCCCGAGGATGTAGGCGCCGACCGGCGCCATCGGGCGCTCGAAGCCGTGGGCGATCGTCTTGGTCATCGCGTGGATGGTCACCACGTCGACGCACTCGGGGTCGATGCCGACCGCGGCGCAGGCGTCCTCGATCCAGTCCGCCCACAGCGCGCGGGTCGTCTCGAGATCGGTCACGGTGCCTCCTCGTCGCGCAGTCGCTCCACCCAGCGGGCGTGGTCGGTCCAGGTGTCGATGTCGGCCACGTCGTCGTCGCTCGCCGGCACGGTGACGAGCACCGACTGCCCGAGCAGGCTCTTCATCGACCGGTCCCTGGGCGGGCCCAGCCGTTCCAGCGCTCGCCGCAGGGACGCCGTGCGGTGGATCCCGAGCAGCCACTGGGGATGCCCCGTGGAGTCCTCCAGGCACCAGCCGTCGTGCTCTGCCGTGTCCACGTCCGCGCTGCGCTGTGCGTACGACCAGGCGGCGAGCAGCCGGCCGAGGGCGGGGAGGGGGTCGGCGAGGTCGCAGGCGAGCAGCACGGTCCAGTCGGCGGCACCGTCGGCAGCCAGCGCGTCGAGGCCGGCGGCCACCCCCGCGACGGGGCCGCCGAGCGGCGGGTCCTCGAGGGTGCGGTGCACGCCGGGGGGGACGTCGACGTCGCCGACGACGACGATCTCGCGGGCGTCGGAGACGGCGACGAGCACGCGGTCGACGAGGCGTGCGCCGCCGAGCTCGACATCGGGCTTGCTCGCCCCGCCGAGCCGCTCGGCGGCACCCCCGGCGAGGACGACGGCGTCGAAGGGGATGGGCTCGCTCATGCGTCCTCCCGGGTCCAGGTGCCACTGCGACCGCCGGTCTTCTCCAGCAGCCGCACGTCGGTGATGTGGGCGCCGCGGTCACGTCCCTTGACCATGTCGATGACGGCGAGCGCCGCGACGGTGACGCTCGTGAGCGCCTCCATCTCGACGCCGGTGCGGTCGGCCGTGCGCACGGTCGCGGTGATCTCCACGCCCGCGTCGGTGATCTCCAGGTCGACGACCGCCCCGTGGACCCCGATGACGTGGGCGAGCGGTAGCAGCTCGGGGGTCTTCTTGGCCGCCTGGATCCCGGCGATGCGCGCGACGGCGAGCACGTCCCCCTTCGGCACGGTGCCGTCCCGCAGGAGCGCGACCGTCTCGGGGGAGGTGGCCACCCGTCCGGCCGCGGTCGCGGATCGCACGGTCGGGGTCTTGTCGGTGACGTCGACCATGCGGGCGTGCCCGCGGTGGTCGAGGTGGGTGAGGGGGTGATTCATCTACAGGCTCCTGATCTGCACGAGGTCGCCGGGCTCGACGGCATCGGTCTCCTCGGCGACGACCGCCAGCGCCTGCGCGCCGGCGAGCGAGGTGACCATGTGGGAGGCCGAGCCGCGCGCGTGGCTGGGGGTCGCGACGAGCCGTCCGACGTCGTCGCTGGACAGGACGACCGGGACGTACTGGCGGCGTCCCGCGGGGGAGCGCCACGCCGACCCGGCCACGGCCCGGGTCGGCCCGGGCAGGGGCGCGCGGCCGAGGAGCCGGTCGAGCAGCGGACGGCCGAAGACCTCGAAGGAGATCGCCGTCGAGACCGGGTTGCCCGGCAGGGCGAGCACCGGCACCTCGCGCCAGCGGGCCCATCCCTGCGGCTTGCCCGGCTGCATGCGCACGTGGCGGAAGGTCGCGCCCGAGCGCTCCAGCACGATCCGCGAGACGTCGAAGTCGCCGACGCTCACCCCGCCGGTGAGCAGGACGAGGTCCGCGCCGGAGGTCAGCTCGTCGAGTCCCGCGGCGAAGGCCTCGGTGTCGTCCGTGAGCACGACCGTGGCCCGGACCTCGGCGCCCAGCTCGCGCAGGGTGGCGGCGAGGTGGGTGCCGTTGGACTCGAAGATCTGCCCCCGCGCGAGCGGGGTGCCGGGGGCGACGAGCTCGTCGCCGGTCGCGGCGATCGCGACGACGGGGCGGCGGCGGACCGTGACGGTCGCGGTCCCGGCCGCGGCGAGCGACCCGAGCACCCGCGCGGTGACGGTGGTCCCGGCGGCCGCGACGACGTCGCCCCCGCGCACGTCCTCGCCCGCGCCGCGGACGTGCTGCCCGCGCTCGCCGACCCGGGCGATCGTCACCTCCGCAGTCCCGCCGTCGGTGGCCTCGACGGGGACGATCGTGTCGGCGCCGGTCGGGACGGGCGCGCCGGTCATGATGCGCACGCACTGCCCCGGTGCGAGTGCCGGGTCCTCGCCCGAGCCGGCGGGCACGGCGCCGACGACCTGGAGGATGGTGGGCAGCGTGCCCAGGTCCTCCCGCCGCACCGCGTAGCCGTCCATGGCCGAGTTGGCGAAGGCCGGGACGTCGCCGACCGCCGTCACCGGCTGCGCGAGCACGCGCCCGAGCGCGTCGGGGAGCGGGACCTCCTCGGTCTCGTCGAGGGGCCCGGACCCGTCGAGCAGGTGGGTCAGCAGCTCGTCGAGGTACTCCTCGACCGTGAGCAGCACGCGGTCGGTGGTCATGGGGTCTCCGGGGTGTGCGGGACGGGGTCGGGCCAGGCGAGCATCCCACCGTCGAGGACGAGCAGCCGGTCGTGCCCGCGCGCCAGCAGGGCGCTCGCGGCGAGCCGGGCCCGTGGCCCAGCGCGGCAGACGAGGACGACGTCCCGGTCGGTCGGGACCTCCGCCGCCGCGGTGGGGTCGGAGGTCAGCCGAGCGACGGGGATGTGCACGGCGCCGGGGACGACCCCCGCGGCCAGCTCGTGATCCTCGCGCACGTCCAGGACGAAGGGGGCGTCCGCCCCAGCCAGACGAGCGGCCAGCTCCGCGGCGGAGAGCGTCGGGACGCCCGGCTCCTCCGGGGGTGCTGGTGCCGTGCGGGCCGGGCGGGGCGTCCCCGCCGCCCGCGGGTGCCGCGCGACGAGGGGGATCTCGCGCTGGGTCGCGGCGAGCACGTCGATGAAGAGCAGCCGCCCGAGCAGGGGCGCTCCGACACCGGTGATGAGCTTGATGGCCTCGGTCGCCATCATCGAGCCGACCTGCCCGACGAGCGGCCCGACGACCCCGGCGTCGCCGCAGGCCGGCACGCTGCCGGGGGCCGGCGGCTCGGGGAAGAGGTCCCGCAGACCGGGCGCCGGCAGTCCCTCGGGTGCCCCCGGCCAGAAGACGGTCAGGTGGGCCTCGGTGCGGTACACCGCCGCCCACACGAGCGGGATCCCGAGCTCGTCGCAGGCGTCGGCGACGGCGTAGCGCGTCTCGAAGTTGTCGCTGCCGTCGAGCACGAGGTCGTGGTCGGCGAGCAGCTGACGGGCGTTGTCCGCGTCGAGGTGCTCGCGCACGCCGACGACCTCGATGTCGGGGTTGAGCGCCCGCACCCGCTCCAGAGCGCTGTCGACCTTGGGGCGGCCGACGTCGCCCGTCGCGTGGATGACCTGTCGCTGCAGGTTGGTCTCGTCGACGCGGTCGTCGTCGACCACCGTGAGGCGCCCGACGCCCGCGCCCGCGAGGTACAGCAGCGAGGGGGAGCCGAGCCCTCCCGCACCGATGACGGCGACCCGGGCGGCGAGGAGGCGACGTTGTCCCCCTTCGCCGATCGTGGGCATGAGGAGGTGGCGCGAGTACCGGCTCACCTGGTCCCCGGTGAGCGCCGGACCGGGAGCCACGAGCGGGGAGAGGGTCATGGTGCCGACGGTAGCCCGGTCACCTCCGGCTGGGCAGGTCGGGCTTGTCCCAGCCACGGCGCGGCGCCGAGGTGCCCGTGCCGTACCCGCTGCGGGCGTCCCGGGAGCGGTAGACCAGGTAGGGCCGGGTGAGGTACCCGACGGGTGCGCTGAAGACATGGACGAGCCGGGTGAACGGCCACATCGCGAAGAGCCCCATGGCGACGAGGGCGTGCAGCTTGAAGCCGATCGGCGCGTCCTGCATCAGCTGGGCGTCCGGACGGAAGGTGAAGACCCCGCGCCACCACGGCGAGACCCCGTCACGGTAGTTGTACTCGCCGCCGAACTGCAGGAGCGAGCCGGCGACGGTGTTCCACATGCCCAGGACGATGACGGCGGCGAGGAAGACGTACATCACCTTGTCGTTCGTCGTGGTGGCGGAGAAGACCGGGCCGGTCGTGCGCCGGCGGTAGACGAGGATGGCCAGGCCCACGAGGGTCGCGATGCCGGCCGGGATGCCGCCGGCCAGCGCGATGACGTGGTAGGCGTGCCGGCTCAGGCCGAGCGCGTCGGTCCACACCTGCGGGATGACCAGGCCGATGACGTGACCGGCGATGACGCCGAGCATGCCGAAGTGGAAGAGCGGGCTGCCGATGCGCAGCAGCCGGTCCTCGTAGAGCTGGGAGGAGCGCGTCGTCCAGCCGAACTTGTCGTACCGGTAGCGCCAGACGTGCCCGACGACGAAGGTCGCCAGGGTGAGGTAGGGGACGATGACCCAGAGGAAGGTGCTCATCGGGGGGCTCCTACGGGGATGGTCGCGCCGAGGTGGGACGCGGCGGGAGGCGAGGGACGAAGGGGGCCGGCCAGGTGCTCGTCGAGCGCCGGGTCCTGCGCGTAGGGGGCGGTGTCGATGCCGACGTCCTCCTGCGGCGGGCCCTCGGCGATGAGGCGGCCGAGCGCCTCCTCGTCGTCGCCCCGCAGCCGGGGGAGGGTGGCGCGCAGCGCCCGGACGGCGGGCAGCCACGGGGACTGCTTGCCGGTGAGGGCGGTGTGCAGCAGCTCGATCCCGACGCGGTGGTCGTTGAGCAGCCGCCACGCCGTGTCCGGGTCGCAGGTGGCACCGAACTCGAGCAGGACGCACAGGTGGTCGGGCAGCTCGGCGTCCTCGTCGTCCAGCTGCACCCCGGCGGCCCGGTAGGCCTGCTTGAACTGCACGAGCGCGACCCCCCGCTTCCGGGTGTCACCGTGCAGGAAGTAGGTCAGGTGCAGCGCGCACCGACGGGTCACGTCGAAGGTGTCGACGTACTGCGCCTGCAGGTCGGTCAGGTCGGTGCGCTCGATGTGGTCGAGGAGGTCGACGAGGGGCTCGCCGACCGAGGCCGGCAGCCCCTGCGCGCTCTGGCGCAGGACGGGGACGAGCGCGACGAGACGCTCGTCGGGGTAGTCGAGGAGCAGCGAGATCACCTGCCAGGCGTCGGCGAGGGCCCGTCCCTGCACGGCGGGCTCGCTCCTGCGGTGGCGTCGCCAGGGCATCATGGCCGGTCACCGCGCGACTGGTCCGGGAAGAGCCCCTCTGGGGTGCCCTTGCCGTCCCAGTTGAGCAGGTTGACCCGGCCGGCCTTCGTGCCACCCGCGACGAGCTGGTCGGAGGTCTGCCGCTCCTGCAGCATCTGGAAGTTCTCCACCGCCACCGGGGTGAGGGCACCACGGCCGGACCCCTCGCCGAAGGGGCCGGACAGGTCGATCTCCTCGTCGTAGCCGGAGACGGCGCAGTCCGTGGCGAGCTCCTCGAGCCCGTGGGCCTGCTCGCCGTGGGCGGTGGGGATCACGTAGCGCTCGTCGTACTTGGCCAGGGCGAGCAGGCGGTACATGTCGTACATCGCCTCCTCCTCCATGCCGACGGCCTCCGGGATCTCCGCCCGGGGGTCGCGGCCGAGGTTGATGTCGCGCATGTAGCTGCGCATGGCGGCGAGCTTCTTGAGCACCTCGTCGACCGGCCGGACGTCGCCGGCGGTGAAGAGGTTGGCGAGGTACTCGACCGGGATGCGCAGGGTGTCGATGGCCGCGAAGAGGTTGTCCTTGTCCTCGCCGTCGTACCCGGTGTCCTTGATGACGTCGACGACCGGCGACAGCGGCGGGATGTACCAGACCATCGGCATGGTGCGGTACTCCGGGTGCAGGGGGAGCGCCACCTTGTAGTCCATGATCAACCGGCGCACCGGCGAGGCCTTGGCGGCCTCGACCCAGTCACCGGGGATGCCGGCCTGCTCTGCGGCCCGCTGCACCTGCGGGTCGAAGGGGTCGAGGAAGACCGAGCGCTGGGCCTCGTAGAGGTCGTGGTCGTCCTCCACCGAGGCCGCGTCGAGGACCCGGTCGGCGTCGTAGAGCATGATCCCGATGTAGCGCAGGCGTCCCACGCAGGTCTCGGCGCAGACCGTCGGGATGCCCACCTCGACCCGCGGGTAGCAGAAGGTGCACTTCTCCGCCTTGCCGGTCTTGTGGTTGAAGTAGACCTTCTTGTAGGGGCACCCGGTGACGCACATGCGCCAGCCGCGGCACTGGTCCTGGTCGACGAGGACGATGCCGTCCTCCTCGCGCTTGTAGATCGCGCCGGAGGGGCAGGAGGCCGCGCAGCTGGGGTTGAGGCAGTGCTCGCAGATCCGCGGCAGGTAGAACATGAAGGTCTGGTCGAACTCGAACTTCACCTTGTCCTCGATGCCCTTGAGCATCGGGTCCTTGACGGCGTGCTCGAGGCTGCCGCCCAGGTCGTCGTCCCAGTTGGCCGACCACGACACGTTCATCTTCTTGCCGGAGATCAGCGAGTAGGGACGCGCGACGGGGAAGTGCTTCTGGGCCGGGGCGTTGAGCAGGGTCTCGTAGTCGTAGGTCCACGGCTCGTAGTAGTCGTGGATGCTCGGCATCTTCGGGTTGGAGAAGATGTTGAGCAGCTTGTTGATCCGTCCCCCCGCCCGCAGCTTGAGGCGACCGTTGGCGGCGCGCTCCCAGCCCCCCTTCCACTCCTCCTGGTCCTCGTAGCCGCGCGGGTAGCCCAGACCCGGGCGGGTCTCGACGTTGTTGAACCACACGTACTCGGTGCCCGAGCGGTTGGTCCACGCCTGCTTGCAGGTGACCGAGCAGGTGTGGCACCCGATGCACTTGTCGAGGTTCATGACCATCGCCATCTGTGCCATGACGCGCATCAGTACTGGACCTCCTGGTTGGTGCGACGACGGATCATCGTGACCTCGTCGCGGTTGTTGCCCGTGGGCCCGATGTAGTTGAAGAAGTAGGACAGCTGGGCGTAGCCGCCGATGATGTGGCTCGGCTTGAGCAGGATCCGGGTCAGGCTGTTGTGGATGCCGCCCCGTCGCTGGTCGGTCTCGGTGAGCGGCACGTCGATCAGCCGGTCCTGCGCGTGGTGCATGAAGACGGTGCCCTCCGGCATGCGGTGGCTCACCACCGCGCGTGCCGCGACGACGCCGTTGCGGTTGACCGCCTCGATCCAGTCGTTGTCCTTGACGCCGATCTTGGCGGCGTCGACGTCGGACATCCACACGGTCTGCCCGCCGCGGCTGAGGCTGAGCATGAAGAGGTTGTCCTGGTACTCCGAGTGGATGGACCACTTGTTGTGCGGGGTCAGGTACCGCACGCTCACCCCGAGCTCGGTCTGCTCGCCGATCGGTGTCTCCCCGAACAGGCGGGTCATGTTGAGCGGTGGTCGGTAGGTGGGCAGCCCCTCGCCCATGCCGAGCATCCAGTCGTGGTCGACGAAGAACTGCTGGCGTCCGGTGAGGGTGTGGAAGGGCTTGTGCCGCTCGATGTTGATGGTGAAGGGGGCATAGCGCCGACCGCCGGACTCGCTGCCCGACCACTCGGGGGAGGTGATGACCGGCACGGGCGCCGCCTGGGTGTCGGCGAAGGTGATCAGCTTGCCCTCGTGCTCGGCGGCCAGGTCGTGCAGCCGGGTGCCGGTGCGCTTCTCGAGCGCCTTGAAACCCTGGGTCGACAGGTGGCCGTTGGTCGTGCCCGACAGGTGCATGATCGCCTCGGCGACGTGGATGTCGGTCTCGAGCCGGGGGCGGCCGTCGCCGGCGCCGCCGTGGACCGTGCCGTTGCGCTGGCGCAGCAGGTCGATCTCGCGCGAGGGGTCGTAGGGCACCCCCTTCGTGACCATGCCGACGGTGTCGAGGAGCGGGCCGATCGAGGTCATCTTGTCGTACACCGCGGTGTAGTCGCGGGTCACCTCGGCCAGGACCGGCAGGGTCTTGCCGGGGACCGCCTCGCACTCTCCCTTCGCCCAGTCCAGGACGCGCCCGTGGACGGTCGCCATGGCCTCGGGGGTGTCGTGCCACAGGGGCTTGGCGACGACGTCGGTGCGGGTGCCGAGGTGGTCGGCCGCGAGCTCGGAGAAGCGCTTGGCGATGACCTTCCACGTGTCCCAGTCGTTCTTGGACTGCCACGGGGGCGCGATCGCCGGGTTGAAGGAGTGGATGAAGGGGTGCATGTCGGTGGTGTTGATGTCGTGCTTCTCGTACCAGGTGGCCGCCGGCAGGACGACGTCCGACAGCAGGGTCGAGCTCGTCATGCGGAAGTCGAGGGTGACGAGCAGGTCGAGCTTGCCCTCCGGGGCCTCGTCGGCCCAGACGACGTCCTGCGGGCGGTGCGCCTCGTCGGCCTCACGCGCCTTGACGGCGTTGTCCGTGCCGAGCAGGTGCCGCAGGAAGTACTCGTTGCCCTTGGCCGAGCTGCCGAAGAGGTTGGCCCGCCACAGCGACAGGATCCGCGGGTGGTTGTCCTCCGCCTCGGGGTCCTCGATCGCGAAGCGCAGGCTGCCCTCGGTGAGGGAGCGTGCCACGTACTCGCCGACGGGGACACCGGCCTCCTTGGCCTCGTCGGCGACGACGAGCGAGCTGCGGTCGAACTGCGGGTAGCTCGGGGTCCACCCCAGCCGCACCGACTGGGCGAGCAGGTCCATCGTCGTGCGTCCGGCGAAGGTGCCCGTGCTGCCGTTGACCTCGTCGGCGTCGAAGGTGTCGTAGCGGTACTGGCTCGTGTTGACGTACCAGTACGCCGTCTGGTTCATGTGCCGTGGCGGGCGGACCCAGTCGAGCGCGAAGGCCATGTGCTGGAAGCCCATGAGGGGGCGCACCTTCTCCTGGCCGACGTAGTGGGCCCAGCCGCCGCCGTTGCGTCCCTGGCAGCCGGTGATCGTCGTCAGGACGAGCATCGCCCGGTAGATCTGGTCGGAGTGGTACCAGTGGTTGGTGCCGGCGCCCATGAGGATCATCCCGCGGCCGGTCGTGTCGATGGCGTTGTCCGCCCACTCGCGCGACAGGCGCACGATCTGCTCGACGGGCACACCGGTGATCTCGGCGCCCCACGCCGGGGTGGCGGGGACGCTCGGGTCCTCGTAGCCCGTGGGCCAGGCGCCGGGCAGACCCTCGCGGGCGACGCCGTAGTGGGCCAGCATCAGGTCGAGGACGGTCGTCACGAGGTGGTCGCCGACGCGGCGCACCGGGACGCCGCGTCGCTCGGTGCCCATCTCGCCGTCGAGGTTGTCGAAGCGCGGCAGCTCGACCTCCACCGACTGCGCCTCGCCGTAGAGGCTCAGGCGCGGGCGCACGTCGCCGAGCTCGAGGTTCCAGCGGCCCAGGCCCTCGTCACCGAAGCGGTGGCCGATGGAGCCGTTGGGGATCACGACCTCGTCGCTCACCTCGTCGATGACCGCGGTCTTCCACATCGCGTTCTGCGAGGTCTGCTCCGGGTTGTCGAAGTCGCCGGCGACGAGGAACTTCGAGGGGGCGTACCCCCCTTCGCTCGTGGGCTCGAGGGTGACGAGGTAGGGCAGGTCGGTGTACTGCCGGTTGTAGTCGGTGAAGAAGTCGACCTGCCGGTCGACGAAGTACTCCTTGAGCAGCACGTGGCCCATCGCCATGGCCAGCGCCCCGTCCGTGCCCGGCGCCGCGGCGACCCACTCGTCGGCGAACTTCACGTTCTCCGCGTAGTCGGGGGCGACGGCGATGACCTTCTGCCCCCGGTAGCGGGCCTCGGTCATCCAGTGGGCGTCGGGGGTGCGGGTGAGCGGGACGTTGGAGCCCCACATGATGAGGTAGGCCGCGTCCCACCAGTCGCCCGACTCGGGGACATCGGTCTGGTCTCCGAACATCTGCGGCGAGGCATTGGGCAGGTCGGCGTACCAGTCGTAGAAGGAGAGCATCGGTGCGCCGATGAGCTCGTTGAAGCGGGCGCCGGAGACGTAGCTGACCTGCGACATCGCGGGGATCGGGGAGAAGCCGGCGATGCGGTCCGGGCCCCACCGCTTGATCGTGTAGACATAGGCGGCCGAGACCATGTCGACCACCTCCTCCCACGTGGCGCGGACGAGCCCGCCCTTGCCACGGCCGCTCTTGTAGGTGCGGGTCAGCTCGGGGTCCTGCACGATCGAGCCCCAGGCGACGACGGGGTCGCCGTAGCGCTCCTTGGCCTCGCGGAACATCTGGAGCAGGGTGCCGCGGACGTAGGGGTAGCGCACGCGGGTGGGTGAGTAGGTGTACCAGGAGAAGGCGGCACCTCGGGGGCAGCCTCGCGGCTCGTACTCGGGACGGTCGCCGCCGGTGCTCGGGTAGTCGGTCTGCTGCGCCTCCCACGTGATGATCCCGTCCTTGACGTAGATCTTCCACGAGCACGACCCGGTGCAGTTGACGCCGTGCGTCGAGCGCACGACCTTGTCGTGGCTCCAGCGGTCGCGGTAGAAGGCGTCGCCGCTGCGTCCGCCCTCGACGAACATCGCCCGGTGGTCCTGCGAGATCCCCGCCCGGGTGAAGAAGCGCCGGGTGCCGACGAGCGCCTCGGACAGCGGCCCGTCGAGCCCGGCGGAGCGGGGGAGGTCGGTGGTGGGTCCACCGGTGGGCGAAGGGGTCATGCGGTGCCTCCTCGAGGGGCGAACGGGGTCCGGGTGGTCACGTGGGCGGTGCAGCGGGTGGGGGTGGCGAAGGGGGTGAGCTCGAGCTCGGCACCGGGCTCGCCGAGGACCTCGAGCGTGCCGCGCATGAGCCCGCGGTGGACGGCGCACACGACCTCGGGCCGGCTGCGGGCGAGCTCGATGAAGGGGCAGCCGATGATGTCGATGTCGGCGGTGCGGCCCTCGGCGCTCGTGCGCAGGTCCGGGGTGTAGCCCCAGTCGCGCAGGACGTCGATCATCCGGCCGACCGTGGCCAGCCAGGCGCCGGGGGAGGTGGCCGGCCCGGAGGGCGGACGGTCGCCGAGCAGCCGGGCGGCGTGCTCGTGGGCCCAGGCCGCGCCGGCCTGCTCCGGGGTGAGCGGGCTGCCGTCCTCGGTCCGCGCCGTGAAGGTCTCCGCGAGGAGCTCCGCGAGCCGGACGAAGGCCTCGTCGCGCTGCGGCGCCGGCAGGCTCTCGCGGGCGATGGCGTACTTCTTGCGCGGGCGTCCGACGCCGCGGGTGCGCACGGAGTGGGTGGTCAGCAGTCCGCCCGCCACGAGCCGCTCCAGGTGGAAGCGGACGGTGGTCACGTGGAGCCCGGCGAGCTCGCCCAGCTCCTGTGCGGTCAGGCCCTCTTCCCGCCGCCCCGCGGGCAGGGCGGCCAGGGTCTCGACGAGGTCACGACGCACGGCCGAGTCCAGCAGGTCGCTCCCGCCGCCGGCCTCCTGCGGGGCCACAGTGCTACGGCGTCCGGGCTGGGCCGGTGTGCTCGTCACAGTCCGGAGTCTGCCAGATAAAAATGATTGGCACGAGGTGGACGCGGGCGCGGCATCGGCTGTGAATTGGGCAACAGGACGATGTCGTAGAACATTGGATCATCGCGGATCTCGGCAGCGGGGCGGCCGGTCGTCCGCCGACTGGCAGCCCCACCCGGGCCGCGCGGGGCGGGCCGGGGACGCGAATTTAGAGGAAGGGCTCAGGCAGTGCCGTCGGCCCGGGGCGGCTTGATCCGCACCATCGCCTCCTGGGCGATGGTCGCGACGAGCGCCCCGTCCTCGTTGAAGACCTTGCCGACCATGAGACCGCGGCCGGAGCGGGTCGACGGGGACTCCTGGTCGTACAGCAACCAGGCACCCGGGTCGACCGGTCGGTGGAACCAGATGGTGTGGTCGATCGTCGCGGCGGTCAGCCCGGGCTCCGCCCAGGTCAGCCCGTGGGCACGCAGCATGGTGTCGATGGGGGTGTAGTCGGAGGCGAAGGCGAGCACGGCGCAGCGGGTCAGCTGGTCGTGGGGCAGCTGGGCGACGGTGCGGAACCACACCCGCTGACGGCCCTCGTGGTCGGGTGCGGGGACGACCGTCACGTCGCCGTCGACGTAGCGGTGGTCGACGGGCCGGCTGGCGATGTACTCCGCACGGGGGTGGTCGACCTGCGCGAACGCGTCCGCGACCGACTCGAGGTCCTCGGGGTAGGGCACCTCGGGCATCGACAGGTGGTGGTCCAACCCGTCGGAGGGGTCCTGGAAGGAGGCGGTCATCGACAGGATGGGTCGTCCGTGCTGCAGCGCGTGGACCCGCCGGGTCGAGAAGGACCGGCCGTCCCGCATGCGCTCGACGGCGAAGCGGATCGGCAGGCTGGAGTCGCCCGGCCGCATGAAGTACGCGTGAAGGGAGTGCGGCATGCGGTGCGGCATCTCGGGCAGGACCGTGCGTCCGGCCGCGACGAGCGCCTGCGCGAGGACCTGGCCGCCGAAGACCCGGCCGTGGGGCATCGCGATGCTCTCGCCCTCGAAGACGTCGGCGGCGCTCGCGCCGAGCTCGCCCACCCCTTCGGGACCCTCGACCCGGATCGTCGCGTGCCCGACCTCCTCGAGGTCCAGGGCCGCCAGGGCCGTGCTCAGCGCGATGCGCTGTGCCTGCTCGATCGACTCTGCGGTCATGGGGCTCCTCGACTGGTGGTCAACGACGTGACTCTAGGCGACGACGTGGGGGACGTGTCGTCAGCCGTCCAGGCCGAGGACGAAGGGGAGGACCTCCTGCGCCCCGGCACGCCGCAGGGCGCGCGCGGCGACGGTGAGGGTCCACCGCGAGTGGGCGATGTCGTCGACGAGCAGCACCGGCCCGCTGAGACCGGGCAGGGCGGCGGCGAGCTCCGGGCCGACCGCGAGCCGCTCCCACACGCCCGAGAGCCGGTAGGCGGAGTTGCCGCCGGGGTCGCCGACCGGTCCGCCGTCGACGAGGTCGAGCGTCCCGAGGACAGGCAGACGGCCGATCTGGCCGAGCTGCTCGGCGAGGGAGGTGACGAGGGTGGGCCGGCTGCGGGACGGGACCACGACGATGCCGGCGGGCCGGGTCTGCCAGCCCCACTCGGCGAGGACGCGGACGACGGCGCGGACCACCTGGTCGGGCACCGGCTGGTCCTGCGCCAGGAGGTCGCGCACCCGCGGTCCCCAGCCGAGGTCGGTGACGCGGGCCAGGGCGCGGCCGGGTGACATCCCCTCGGTCGGCGGGATCTTGCCCCTGACCGGCACGCCGAGCCGGTCCATGCCGGTGGGCCACTGCGCGCGCGGGTCGAGGTCGACACCGGCGCGGTCCAGGGTCGAGCGGGCGGACCCGAGGGCCTCGGCCGCGACGTCCGCGTCGATCCACGGTCCCGCGCAGCGGTCGCAGCGGCCGCAGTCCTGCGCGCTCGGGTCGTCCAGGGTGCGCTGGAGGAAGGCCATGCGGCACCCGTCCGTCGCGATGTAGTCGAGCATGTGCTGCTGCTCCGCCTGGCGGGCAGCGGCGACGCGCTCGTAGCGCTCGGCGTCGTAGACCCACGGCTGGCCGGTGCCGATCCAGCCGCCGCTCACGCGCTGGACGGCGCCGTCGACGTCGAGCACCTTGAGCAGCAGCTCCAGCCGGGTGCGCCGGATATCGACGATGGTCTCCAGGGCCGCGGTCGACAGCGCGCGCCCGGCCTCGGCCAGGGCCGTGAGCACCGCCGCGGCCTGGTCCTCGCGCGGCATGGACGCCGAGGCGAAGTGCTCCCAGATCGACACGTCGTCGTGCCCGGGCAGGAGGACGACGTCCGCCCGCTCGGTGGCGCGACCGGCGCGACCGACCTGCTGGTAGTACGCCACCGGCGAGGACGGGGCCCCGAGATGGACGACGAAGCCCAGGTCCGGCTTGTCGAAGCCCATGCCGAGCGCGCTCGTCGCCACCAGCGCCTTGACCTCGTTGCGCCGCAGGGCCTCCTCCATCGACGCGCGCTCCTCGGCGTCGGAGCGCCCGGTGTACGCGGCCACCGTGTGCCCGGCCTCCTGCAGGGCGGCGGCCACGTCCTCGGCGGCGCTCACGGTCAGCGTGTAGACGATGCCGCTGCCCTCGAGCTGCCCGAGGTGGGTGGCGAGCCACGCGAGGTGCTGGTCCATCCCGGCGCGGGGCAGCACCGCCAGCCGCAGGCTGTCGCGCGCGAGCTGTCCGCGCACGGTGAGCACCTCGTCCTGCGTCCCCGCCGCGAGCTGCTCCTCGACGTCGTGCACGACCCGCTCGTTGGCCGTCGCCGTCGTCGCGAGCACCGGCGTGCCCTGCGGGAGCTCCCCGAGCAGGTCCTTGATCCGGCGGTAGTCGGGCCGGAAGTCGTGCCCCCAGTCGCTCACGCAGTGCGCCTCGTCGACGACGAGCAGGCCGCACCGTCGGGTGAGGTCGGGCAGCTGCTCCGCGCGGAAGCGCGGGTTGTTGAGCCGCTCCGGGCTCACGAGGAGCACGTCGACCTCGTCGCGCGCGAGGCGGTCTCGCACCTCGTCCCACTCCTGGGCGTTGGCGGAGTTCATCGACACGGCACGCACCCCGGCGCGCTCGGCCGCCGCGATCTGGTCACGCATGAGGGCGAGGAGGGGGGAGACGATGAGGGCGGGGCCGGCTCCCTTCGCCCGCTGCAGCCGCGAGGCGACGAAGTACACGGCCGACTTGCCCCAGCCGGTGCGCTGCACGACGAGGACGCGACGGCCGCCGCCGACCAGCGCCTCGATCGCCTCGAGCTGGCCGTCGCGGAAGGTGACGTCGTCGCGTCCGACGAGCCGGCGCAGGACCGCGGTCGCGTCGTCGGCCAGGGTCGTGGTGGTGGAGGTGCTCATGACGTCCACCGTAGGCGAGCCCACCGACGTCGCCGTGGGCTGCGGACACCCTGGGGACGGGCGACCGAGCCGGTGGGAGACTGTGGACATGACCAGCCAGAGCCCTGCCCACCCCAGGTTCACGGCGGAGGTGGTCCTGCGCTGGGGCGACATGGACGCCTTCGGCCACGTCAACAACGTGCAGTACCACCGGCTCCTCGAGGAGGCACGCATCAGGGCCTTCGGCGAGTGGTTCCACTCCAGCGGCGGCGACACGATGCTCCGCTCCGGCGTGCTCCTCGCGCGGCAGGAGATCGAGTACCTCGAGCAGATGGTCTACCGGCCCGAGCCGATCGCCATCGAGATGTGGGTGACCCAGGTCGGCGGCGCCACCTGGGACATGGGCTACGAGATCCGCGACCGCGACATGCTGTACGCCCGGGCAGAGTCCACGCTCGTCGCGTTCGACCTCGCCGCGCAGGGCCCTCGACGGCTGACTGCGGACGAGCGGGCCGCTCTCGGCTCGCTGCTCGGCGAGCCCGTCGCGATGCGCCGCCGGCGATGACCCCCCTTCGTCTCGCCGACGAGGAGTCCGCGGCCGACCTCACCACCTACCTCAGCCGGGCCAAGCGGGTCGACGAAGGGGGCGACGTGCGCCTCCAGGCGGTCGGTCCGGTCCTCGCGGCCTGGACCTGCGTGCTGCCCGGCCGCGGCCTGGGCAACGGTGGGCTCGTGCTGGGCCTGCGGACCTTCGCCCTGGCCGAGCCGGTCGAGCGCGACCTCACCGTGCCGATCGCGGCCGTGACCGACCGGCTCGCGCGCGGCGGCACCGAGGTGCCCGACCCGCCGATGACCTCCGCGCCCACGTGGGCCGCGATCAGCCCGCCGCGCTCCGGCTGGGAGCCCGTCGGGCGCGTGCCGGACGAGCTGCTGCTCGCCCATGCCCGCGAGGGGGTCGCCGAGGTCGCCGAGGGGGCTCCCGACGGCTCGGGCGCCGCGGCCGTTGCCGACCTGCGCGCCCGGGTGTGGGGACGGCCCACCCGGACGACGCCGCCGGTGCCGGCGGGGACGGCCTTCGGGCTGCACGCGCTCGGCTTCCTGCGGCCCACCGCCGGTGCCGTCGCGCAGGTGCACGCGGCCGGGCCGTGGACCCGGGTGGCGACCGACCGGGGCTTCGTCATCGCCCGCTGAGGACGGCCATAGTGTGGGGCGCGTGGACGACCACCTCGCCGACCTGCCCGCCGACATCGAGGACGCGGCCCTCGCCGCCGCGCTGACCCGACGGGCCGCGGAGCTGGCCGCCCGCATGCGCGCCGACGGGCTCGTGGGGCAGGCCAAGACCTCGATCTCCGACGTGGTGACGGCCGCCGACCACGCGGCCGAGGAGCTCGTGGAGGGCGCCCTGCGTCGCCTGCGGCCCGACGACGGCATCCTCGGCGAGGAGGGCGCCGAGGCCGAGTCGCGGTCCGGCCGCACCTGGGTCGTCGACCCGGTCGACGGGACGTACAACTTCCTCGCCGGGCTCGGGACGTGGTGCAGCGCGCTGGCCCTGCGCGACACCGACGGGCTGGTCCTGGGCGCCGTGCACCAGCCCGCCGTCGACGAGGCCTGGCTCGGCGGGCGCGACCTGCCGACCTCGCTCAACGGCACGGCCGCGGGGGAGCTCGCGGACCTGCCGCTCGCCGAGGTGGCCATGGCGACCTACCTGCACCCCGCCGTCCTGCACGTCGACGACCTGCGCGAGCCGTGGCTGGCGGCCATCGCTGGCGCGGCGACGGTGCGGATGTTCGGCTCCGGCTCGTGCGACCTCGCCGCCGTCGCCGCGGGCCGCATCGGCGTGTGGGCCCAGCAGTCGGTGCCGGAGTGGGACTGGCTGCCCGGTGCCGCCCTCGTCACCGCGGCGGGCGGCCGCGCGGAGCAGGTCGAGGTGCGCGGCCACGTGTGGAGCGTCGCCGGGCGCCCCACGGCCGTCGAGCAGGTCCTCG
Organism: Janibacter sp. LM; assembly: GCF_039631275.1. Taxonomy (NCBI): domain Bacteria; kingdom Bacillati; phylum Actinomycetota; class Actinomycetes; order Micrococcales; family Intrasporangiaceae; genus Janibacter; species Janibacter sp. LM. The sequence continues at coordinate 48 of NZ_JBDIVG010000019.1, read as the reverse complement.
CGGCGCTGCGCAGCCGGGTCTGATCAGGGTCGAGCCGCACGACCGGCC
>NZ_JBDIVG010000018.1:0-157112 GCF_039631275.1 Janibacter sp. LM | reverse complement strand
GCGCGGTACAACACCATCCGCGACCTCGCGTGCCAGGTCTTCGAACCGGCCTGCATCCTCCCCCGCCTCTGACGACCAGGACCAGGCCGCCCGAGGGCGCGTGACAGGTCACGTCGTGCAGCAAGATCGCGATCTTGCTGCACGACGTGACCTGTCACGCGCCCTCGGGCGGCCTGGTCCTGGTCGTCAGAGGCGGGGGAGGATGCAGGCCGGTTCGAAGACCTGGCACGCGAGGTCGCGGATGGTGTTGTACCGCGCCTTGTAGTCCGTGCCGGTGACCCGGTTGTGGATCACCTCGGCCGACGCGACCCTTCTGGTGATCGTGCTGCTGATGGGCTGCCCGTGGTACTCGTAGCGCTCGTTGCCGTTCCAGAACCACGTCTTGGCGTCGACCCCCCAGCGCGCGGGCGGGGTGACCCCGATGACCTCGCCGCAGGAGTTGCGGAGCACGACCATCGTCGAGCCGGTGTACCCCATGCCCCAGTAGCTGTTGTAGAGGTGGGTCGTGCCCGACACCAGGCCCTGGCTGCGGCTCACCGTGCCGTTGTAGGTGTCCATGTGCAGCCCTCCGGTGAGCGGCCAGCTGCGCTTGCTGAAGGACACGCTGCCGGCCCCGAGGTCGCGGTTGCACCAGTCGCTCGTCGTGGACGCGGACGAGCCGGCGGAGCTGGTCCCGGCCGGTCGGGCCGAGACCGGGGCGGCGGTGGCGGCGCCGAGCGCGACGACGCTGGCGGCGGTGCCGAGAGCGGCGACCATGCGCGTGCCGAGGCGGGGGGTGGTCGAGGTGCGGGTCGTGGTGGTCATCGTGATCTCCTTCGTCGTGGCCCTCTGGGTGGCGGGGCCTGCATGACGAGAGTGGGTCCGCGGGCGTCCCGCCGGTAAGGGACAGGCGCCTGCCGCCGACGGGACGATGTCCCGGGACGCGCGAAGGGGGTCAGCTCGGTGCGAGTGGGATCCGCACCTCGACCCGCGTCCCCGGGTCCGCGTCGAGCACTCGGCAGGTACCTCCGAGCTCCTCGGCCCGGTTGGCCATCGACTGGAGCCCGACCCCACCGTCCCTGGGACGCACGCCGCCGACCCCGTCGTCGGTCACGGTGACGTGCAACCAGTCGTCCTGCGCGCACACGTCCACGCGGCAGCTGCGGGCGTGGGCGTGCCGGACGACGTTGGTCATCGCCTCGGTGGCGATCCGGTACGCGGCCACCTCGACGGCCGGTGGCAGGTCCGGCAGGTCCGTGGGGACCTGCACCGTCGTGCGGTGATCCGGGAGCAGGACGTCGACGCGTTGCGCGAGGGCCGTCCCCAGGCCCCGGTCGAGCGCGGGCGGTCGCAGGCCGTCGACGACGCGACGCACCTCTGCCGTGCAGTCGGCGAGGACCTCGAGGGCGTTCGCGAGCAGCAGGCCGACGGCAGGGTCCTCCGGTGCGGCGCTGCCCGCGAGTCGTCCCCGGGCGGCCGTCAGCTGCATGCGGGTCCCCGCGAGCGCGGGCCCGAGACCGTCGTGCAGGTCGTGACGCAGCCGCAGCCGCTCCTCTTCCCTGGCGCGCACGAGGACGGTCCGGGCCCGCTGGAGCTGCAGCGTCAGACGGTGCGCCTCGGCAGCGATGGCGGCCTGGGTGGCGACCTGCGTCAGCAGGGCCTCCTCGGCCGGGGTGAAGGCCCCGCCCGCGCGGCGGGGCGCGACCTCGAGCGTGCCGACGTGGTCACCGTGGGCGACCAGCGGGAAGGCCTGCGTCCCGGGCTGCGGACGGCCGGACTCCGCCACGACGAGCGGCTCGGCACCGCGGGTCGTGACGAGGATGCGCGCGTACGGGACGCGCAGCGCGTCGGTCAGGGTCTCGACGAACTCCGTGAGCATGCCTCCCGGGTCGCTGGCCTGGTGCATCCGCCGGCCCAGGTTGCCCACGACCTGGTGCGGTCGGTCGCGGTCGCCGAAGAGCAAGCGGTCCAGAGCCCGCTGCACCACGCGTCGCAACGGGTCGAACCCGGCGGCGATGATGCCGGTGCCGATCGCGGAGGCGAGGAAGGGCCGCTCACCCAGGACGGTGCTGCTCGTCACCGCGATCGTGAGCGCGAAGGCCACGAGGACCGCACCGCTCATGACCAGCCAGACGAGGGTGCGGTTGACCACGAGGTCGAGGTCGTCGACCCCGTACCGCAGGATCGCCAGACCCATGCCGAGGGGCAGTGCCAGGGCAGCCGGCACGAGCGAGTAGCTCATGCCGCCGGCGTCGAGGGCGGTGCCAGCGACGAGCAGCAGCCCGGCAGGTAGCAGGCACAGGATCTGGCTGCGCACGGACCCTTCGGCGTCGTCGGCCCGGGCGCGAGCGACCATGTCGATGACGACGAGCACCGTCAGCAGGATGACGACCACGGCGCCGGCGACGGTGGCGACCACCCAGGGGCGGGCCGCCACGGGGGCGGCCTGGGCCGAGGTGAGGAGCGTGCGAGGGGCGCCGAGGGCGGCCGTCGCGAGCGTCGTCGTGCTCACGGCCGTGGTGAGCACCAGCAGCCACGCCACCCACCGTCGCGACCCGGTGGGGAGGTGTCCTCCGGGGAAGGCCAGGAGGGCGAGCGGGATGAGCGCCAGAGGTGGCCACCACAGCCACTGGGTGGCCCAGCTCGCGACCACGTGGTGGGCCCACCCCGCGGCCGCGACGGCGGCGAGTGCGACGAGGCCGATGGCCAGGACGACCCGGCCGACGAGGTGGCCGGGCCGGGCACCGAGGACGAAGATGCCGAGGGGGAGGAAGCCGGCCGCCAGGGTGAGCGTGGCCACCGACGACGGTGTGTCGGCCCCGTCCGAGGTGAGCAGCCCCGCGAGAGCGAGCAGGACGAGGACGGCCGCCACGGTCCCGCCGAGCGCAGCCTCACCGGCGCGCCGGCGGACGGTCACCGTGCCGGCCCCGGGCGTCATCCCATCGCGTGCAGGAGGTTGTGGAACCACCCCCGGCTGTGAGCGTTGGCGGGCGGGTGCTCCAGCCGGTGCAGCTGGGCCAGGACCTCTGGCAGCTCGCCGCCGACCTCGGGGACGACGGTGCCGACCGGGTAGTGGGTGCTGCTGCTCGGGGGGTGCGCGGCCAGGTGGGCGCTGGCCGACGCGAGGACCCGGTCGATGCGGTGCCGCACCTCCACGGGCGAGGCCTGTCCGTCGGCGGTGGCGAACCCGTGGACCTCGAGCGTCTCGTCGAGGAGCGGCTGGAGCTGGTGGCCGGCTGCGTCGTAGAAGTCGAGGGCCCGAGGGTCGTCGCGGGGCGCGTCGCCGAGCGCGTGACCGGTCGTGCGGTGCCTCCCCCCGTGGTCGATGACCTCGGTCACCGTGCCGACGTACAGCCAGCTGTCGTCGGTGGAGATCGCGAGGACCAGCGAGTCCGGGGCAAGCGCGTGAACGGCCATCGTGATCGTCTCCGGCTGGGAAGCGATGGGGTGGACGAAGAATGGTCCCCCCGGTCTGGTCAGTATGGCCCCGAATCCCGCTGCTGGGTAGAGCTCCCGGGTCCTAGGCTGCCTCCATGACCAGTCCGGGCGAGGGGACGACGGCGGGGCACGTCGTGCTCGTCGTCGACGACCACCCGGTCGTCCGCAACGGCTTGACCGCGCTCCTCGCCGGGCTGCCCTGGGTGGCGCGCACGGTCGAGGCCGAGAGCGTCGTCTCGGCGCTCGACGTCGCCGGCCAGCACGCTCCCAGCCTCGCCGTCGTCGACCTCGGCCTCCCCGACGGCGACGGCATCGACCTGACGCGACGCCTGCGTGCGCTCCTGCCCGACCTGCGGGTCCTCGTCCTGACGATGACCTCCTCGGGGGACAGCGCCCGCGCCGCACTGGGTGCCGGTGCGTCCGGCTATGTACTCAAGGAGACCGCGCCCGACGTCCTTCTCGGCGCCCTGCGGACCGTGGCCGACGGCGGACTCGTCCTGGGGCCGGACGTCGGGAGCGGCGAGCTGCTCGGCGAGGGGACGAAGGGGGGAGTGCCCGCCCCCTTCGCCCGGTTGTCCCCGCGGGAGCTGCAGCTCGTCCGGCTCGTCGCCGCCGGCCGCTCCAACGCCGAGATCGCGCGGCGGATGTCGTTGGCGGACAAGACGGTGCGCAACCAGGTCTCGTCCGTCCTGTCCAGGACCGGGGCCGCCGACCGGGTGCAGCTCGCCCTGCTGGCCCGCGAGACGGGGCTCGTCAACTGACGGGACCTCACAGCAGGGGGTGGCCCCGCTCCGCGAGCACGTCGCGCAGGGTGTCGATCCGGTCGGTGACGATGCCGTCGACGCCGAGGTCGAGCAGGCGGTGCATCTCGTCGGCGTCGTCGATGGTCCACACGTGCACGTGCTTGCCGAGGGCGTGGGCCGCGGCGACGAGCCGTCGGGTGGCCAGGGCGACGGGGACCGGCCCGACCCGCTGGCTGAGCGGGATCTGCAGGGCCTGGGAGGGCGAGCGCAGCAGGCGCCGCAGCACGCGGGGGAGGAGCCGGGTGGCGGCCACGTCACGGGGCCCGGCCGAGGTCGCGAGGTCCGGGCCGAGCGCCCGGCGCACCGCCCGCAGCCGCTCGTCGCTGAAGGAACCGATGCACACCCGCTCGATGGCGTCGTGACGGCGGATCACCTCGACGAGGGGCTCGATCGCCTCGTGCGACTTGATGTCGATGTTGAACCGGGTGCCCGGGAAGGTCTCGAAGAGCTCGTCCATCGTCGGGACGGCGTCGACACCGCGGATGCGCGCCGTCGAGACCTCCGACCACGGCAGCTGCGCGATGGCGCCCTGCGCATCGGTCACCCGGTCGAGGACGTCGTCGTGGAAGGCCACGAGCTGGCCGTCGGACGTCGCGTGCACGTCGGTCTCGAGGTAGCGGTACCCGATGTCGACGGCGTGACGGAAGGCGGTGACCGTGTTCTCCCGGCCGACGTTGGGGCCGTAGGTCGACCCGCCGCGGTGGGCGAGGGCGATGGGGGGCGCGTCGCCGAAGTAGGCGAAGTCCGAGGCGGGTCTCACCCGACCACGCTAGCGCCGTCACCCTGCGTTCAGCGGATGAAGCCGTCGACCCTCTCGACCGTCGCCGCGGTGAGCGCCGCGTCGTACCCCGGCAGGTCCGGGTCGGTGAAGAGGTGGCCGCGGCCGGGTGCCACGTGGTCCTCGAAGGGGGCCCCGCTCGCCTCGACCGCCGCGCCGAGGGCGGTCACGTCGGTCGGCGCGATCCACGGGTCGTCGGCGTACCGGTGCACCTGGACGGGCACGCCCGACCACGCGTGCCGCGGGGCGGCGACGGAGTGGAGGAGCACCGCCGCGCGGGCCAGCGGTCGTCGCGCGGCCAGCCGCTGCGCGAACCACGCACCGAGCGAGAACCCGGCGAGCACCGTCTCGGGCGGCAGGGACGCGACGAGCTCGCGCACCGTCTCGAAGTACTCGGGGTGGGCGTCGCGGTGCGCGATGCCCTCGCGCTCGCCGTCGAAGACGTGACCCTCGTAGTAGTCCGGCACCTCCACCTCGTGACCCCGCTCGCGCAGCAGGTCGGCGAAGGCGTGGACCCCCGGGCGCAGCCCGAGCGCCGAGTGCATCAGCAGGATCGTGGCCATCTCAGCGAAGGGAGGCCCACACCGTGACGTCACCCGGCACCCGGGTGTCGCCCAGGTCGGCGGAGGAGACCAGCACCTCGGCGCCGTCGGGCAGGTCCACGGGCGCACCCGAGAGGTTCACGAGCACGAGCGTGCGGGTCCCGTCGGGCGCGGTCGAGACGTAGCCGAGGACCTCCTCTGGCAGGCCCTCGACCTCGGCCAGCCCGCCGAGCCCGAGGCGGCGGTCGCGGCGCAGCGCCAGCAGGGTGCGGTAGAGCTCGAGGGTGGACCCGGCGACCCCGGTCTGGGCGTCCACGGCGAGCTCGGAGTACGAGGCGGGCTGGGGCAGCCACGACGCGCCGGTGTCGTTGAACCCGAGGGCCGGGGCCCCCTTCGTCCACGGCATCGGGACGCGGCAGCCGTCCCGTCCGAGCTCGACCCCGCCCGTACGGGCGAAGGTCGGGTCCTGGCGGACCTCGTCGGGCAGGCTCGTGTGCTCCGGCAGGCCGAGCTCCTCGCCCTGGTAGACGTAGGCGCCCCCGGGCAGCGCGAGCATGAGGGCCGTCGCGGCTCGGGCGCGGCGCACGCCCAGCTCAGCGTCGGGTTGCGGGTCGGCCGCGCCGATGCCGTTGGGTCGCGGCTGCCCGACCGCCAGGCCGAACCGGCTCGCGTGCCGCAGCACGTCGTGGTTGCTGAGGACCCACGTCGACGGCGCGCCGACCGAGTCGTTGGCCGCGAGCGAGCGCCGCACCGCGTCACGCAGCGCCCCCGCATGCCACTGCGTCTCGAGGAAGTCGAAGTTGAAGGCCTGGTGCATCTCGTCGGGGCGCACGTACCGCGCCAGCCTGTCGGCGGGCGCGACCCACGCCTCGGCGCACAGGATCCGCTCGGGTGCGCCGTAGGAGTCGAGGTGCGCGCGCCAGGAGCGGTAGATCTCGTGGACGCCGTCCTGGTCCCAGTACGGCGCCTCGTGGGTGACCTCCATGAGCCCGCCCGGGTGCTTGCCGAAGGGCGGGAAGGTCGGGTCCTTGACGAGCCCGTGGGCGACGTCGACGCGGAACCCGTCGACGCCGCGGTCGAGCCAGAAGCGCAGCGTCGTCTCGAAGTCGGCGCGCACCTGCGGGTTGGTCCAGTCCAGGTCCGGTTGGCTCGGGTCGAAGAGGTGCAGGTACCACTGGCCGGGCGTGCCGTCGGCCTCGAGCACCCGCGTCCAGGCCCCACCGCCGAAGTTGGCCAGCCAGTTCGTCGGCGGGAGCGACCCGTCCTCGCCGAGCCCGTCACGGAAGACGTAGCGTGCGCGCTCGGGGCTGCCCGGGCCGGCGGCCAGCGCCTCCCGGAACCACGCGTGGTCGCTGGAGGTGTGGTTGGGCACGAGGTCGACGACGACGCGCAGCCCGAGCTCGTGGGCGCGCGCGATCATGGCGTCCGCGTCGTCGAGGGTGCCGAAGAGCGGGTCGACGTCCCGGTGGTCGGCGACGTCGTAGCCGGCGTCGCGCTGCGGGGAGCGGTAGAAGGGGGAGAGCCACACCGCGTCGACGCCGAGGTCGCGCAGGTGCTCCAGGCGCGAGGCGATGCCGGGCAGGTCGCCGACGCCGTCCCCGTCGCCGTCGGCCCAGGACCGCGGGTAGATCTGGTAGATCACGGCGTCGCGCCACCACGGGGAGCCCGCGGGGTCGGCGGCGTGGATCTCGTGCAGGGCGAAGGGGGTGCCCCCGGCCTTCGTGGAGGGGTCGTTCACAGGCGGTTCCCGTCGTCGTCGGCGTTGACGAGCATGTCCGCCGCACGCACGAAGTAGTCACGCATCGCGGCGTCGTGGGCCTCGGGCAGGTCGAGGGTGTCCATGGCCGCCATCATGTGGCGCATCCACCGCTCGCGCTGGTCCGGGGTCACCGCGTAGTTGACGTGACGCATCCGCAGACGCGGGTGGCCTCGCTCCTGGCTGTAGGTGCCCGGGCCGCCGAAGTACTGCTCGAGGAACATCCGCAGCCGCACCTCCGCCGGACCGAGGTCCTCCTCGGGGTAGAGGGCGCGGAGCGTCTCGTCCCCGGCCACCCCCTGGTAGAAGGCGTGCACGAGGCGCACGAAGGTCTCGTGCCCCCCGACCTGCTCGTAGAAGCTGTCTCCGGGCTGGGCGAACATGGGGTCCAGCCTCTCAGATCTGGTGCTGCCCACCCACGGTGGGGATCGGCGGCCCGGCGATGCCCTCGCGGTCGAAGGCCTCCTTGACCCTGCGGCGGATCTCGCGCTGGATGCCCCAGTTCTCGTCGGGCGCGCAGCGGGCGAGGATGCGGACGGTCACGGTGCCGCCGGTGATCGACTCGACCCCGAGCACCTGCAGCTCCTCGCGCAGCACCTCGCGCCAGTGCGGCTCGTCGTCGATGCGGCCGACCTCGTCGCGGATGATCCCGATGACGCGCTCGACGTCCTCCCGGTAGCTGAAGGGGATGTCGACGAGCACCGTCGACCAGCCCTGGCTGCGGTTGCCGATCCGGATGATCTCGCCGTTGCGCACGTACCAGACGACCCCGTCGTGGTCGCGCAGCCGGGTGACCCGCAGCGTGACTTCCTCGACGGTGCCGACGGCCTCACCGGTGTCGATGAGGTCGCCGACGCCGTACTGGTCCTCGAGGATCATGAAGATGCCGGAGAGGAAGTCCTTGACGAGGGCCTGCGCGCCGAACCCGAGCGCGACCCCGCCGACGCCGGCGGAGGCGAGCAGCGGGGCGAGCGGGATCCCGCACAGCGACAGGACCGTGAGCACCGTGATGACGCCGATGGCGAAGGTCGCGATGGACCTCAGCAGCGAGCCCATCGTCAGCGTCCGCTGGCGGTAGCGCTCGCGGGCGGTCGTCGCCTCGCGGCCGGTGCCGCGCCGCTCGCGCCTGGCGCGGGTCGCCTCGCTGCGCGCGATCGAGGCGGCGACGGCCCGGGTGATGGCCCGGTGGGCGAGCCAGCGCGCGAGGACGGCCACCACGAGGGTGACGACGATCTTCAGCGGGGCGCCGAGGAGCCAGTCCAGCGTGGACTCCCACGTCAGGTCGAGCGCGAGGATCTGGGTGAGGTCGATCATCGGGCCGAGTCTGCGTCACGCTCCTGGGCAGCGACTGCACGCGCCACGGCGTCGCGGCTCTCGGCGACGGTGCGCCGCAGGCCCGCCGGTGCCGACGCGTGCTCGTCGAGCCAGGCCTGGGTCGTCGCGAGCAGCTCCGGCCCGGCCAGCGCCATCGGGTAGAAGCCGATGACGATGCCCTCGGCGATGGCGTGCGTGCGCGTGGACCACACGTCCTCGAGGACGTCGTGGTAGCGCTGGACGAAGGGGGTGAGCAGCGCCGGGTCGGTGGTCCGGCCGAACCCGAGCGCGTGCGCGTCGACGACCGAGTTGGGGGTGTCGGTCGCGACGACGCCCGCCTGCCACGCGGCCTCCTTGGCCTGCGCCGTGGGGATGCTCGCGGCGGCGCGGGCGGCGCGCTCACGACCGGTGGCCGTGTTGTCCCCCTTCGCCTCCGTGGCGATCGCGTCGGCGTCGGCGGCACCGGCCGCGGCGAGGCCGGTGAGCAGGGTCCACCGCATGTCCGTGTCGACGGCCAGGCCCTCGAGGGTCGTGCTGCCGTCGAGCAGCCCTGCGACGAAGGCGGTGTCGTCACCGGGTGCGAGCAGGCCGCAGTGCCCCGTGACGAGCTGCAGCTGGGCGTCGCTGCCGGGCGCGGCCCGGCGCGCCAGCTCGGCGAGGTGGGCGACGACCTGCGCGCGCACCTGCTCGCGGTGCTCCGGTGCGCTGTACGTGAGGACCGCCGTCGTGACCTGGCCGATGAGCGCACGCAGCAGGACCGAGTCGGTGAGCCCGTCGAGGACCGGCAGGACGAGCTCGACGTAGGAGCGCGCCGCCATCTCGCCGTCGCGGGTCATGTCCCATGCCGAGGCCAGGGCCAGCGACGCCGGGAGCGACTCGGTGAAGGCCGTCGGGTGCGCGAGCAGCGTGGCGAGGGAACGCTCGTCGAGGCGCAGCTTGGCGTAGGCCAGGTCGTCGTCGTTGACGAGCAGCAGGTCGGGCTGGCGCTGGCCGACGAGCTGGGGCAGCGGGGTGCGCTCGCCCTCGACGTCGACCTCGATGCGCTCGCGGCGCTGCAGCGTGCCGTCGACGAGGTCGTAGACACCCACGGCGAGACGGTGCGGGCGCAGGGTCTCGAAGCCCTCGGCGAAGGTCTGCTCGATGACGGCGTCGACGTAGTGCCCGCGGTCGTCGACCTCGACGAGCGGCCGCAGGGTGTTGACCCCGGCGGTCTCCAGCCAGAGCCTCGACCAGGCGCGCAGGTCACGGCCCGACGTCGCCTCGAGCTCGTCGAGCAGGTCGTCGAGCGTGGTGTTGCCCCACGCGTGCTTGGCGAAGTACGCGCGCAGGCCGTCGCGGAAGGGCTCGCGGCCGACGTAGGCGACGAGCTGCTTGAGGACGGAGGCCCCCTTCGCGTACGTGATGCCGTCGAAGTTGACCTCGACGTCGGCGAGGTCGCGGATCGGCGCGACGATCGGGTGGGTCGAGCTCAGCTGGTCCTGGCGGTAGGCCCAGGCCTTCTCGTGGGTGCAGAAGGTCGTCCACGCGTCGGTCCACCCGGTGGCCTCGGCCTGGCAGGTCGTCGAGGCCCACTCGGCGAAGGACTCGTTGAGCCACAGGTCGTTCCACCACTTCATCGTCACGAGGTTGCCGAACCACATGTGGGCCAGCTCGTGGAGGACGGTGAGGGCGCGGCGCTCGACGAGCGCGTCGGGCACCTTGGAGCGGAAGACGTACATCTCGTGGAAGGTCACGCAGCCCGCGTTCTCCATCGCGCCCATGTTGTACTCCGGCGTGAAGACCTGGTCGTACTTGGTGAAGGGGTACGCGCGGTCGAACTCCTCCTCGAAGAAGGCGAAGCCCGCCTTGGTCAGCGCGAAGAGGTTGTCGGCGTCGAGGTACTGCGTGAGGGACTTGCGGCAGAAGATGCCCAGCGGCACCTCCTTGTCCCGCGACGTCAGGGAGTCCCGCACGACGTCGTAGGGGCCGGCGACGAGGGCGGTGATGTAGCTGCTCATCCGCTCGGTCGGGGCGAAGGCCCACGTCGCCACGCCGTCACGGACCGGCGTCGGCTCGGGGGTGGGGGAGTTGCCGATGACCTGCCAGTGCGCGGGGGCGGTGACGGTCAGGGTGAAGCTCGCCTTGAGGTCGGGCTGCTCGAAGACGGGGTACATCCGGCGGCTGTCCGGGACCTCGAACTGCGTGTACAGGTAGACCTCGCCGTCGACCGGGTCGACGAAGCGGTGCAGGCCCTCGCCGGTGTGCATGTACCGACCCGTCGCACGGATCGTCACGACGTTGTCCTCGGCGAGGTCGTCGAGGCGGATGCGGTGGTCCGCGAAGAGGTCGGTGGCGTCCAGCTGCACGCCGTTGAGCTCCACGGACTCCACCGACTCACCGATGAAGTCGACGAAGGTGGAGGCGCCCCCCTTCGCGCTGAAGCGGATGGTGCTCGTCGTGGCGAAGGTCGTCTCCGACGTCGTCAGGTCCAGCGTGATCTCGTGGCTGTCGACGGTGACGACGGCCGCCCTCTCGGCGGCCTCCTCACGGGTGAGGTTCTTGCCGGGCACGTGTGGCTCCTTCGCATCGGACGTTTTCCTCATGCTGTCACAGCACCCGGACGGGTCTGAGACGATGGGCGCATGACGACGACGCCCGTTGAGATGTGGTTCGACCCGCTGTGCCCCTGGGCCTGGATGACGAGCCGGTGGCTCATGGAGGTCGAGCAGGTGCGCGACATCGAGGTCACCTGGTCGCAGATGAGCCTGTCGGTCCTCAACGAGGGCCGTGACCTGCCCGAGGAGTACCGGGAGATGATGGACCGGGGCTGGGCGCCGGTCCGGGTCATCGCCGCGGCGCGCAAGGCGCACGGTGACGAGGTGACCAAGCCGCTCTACGACGCGATCGGCACCGCGATCCACCTCGGTGGTGAGCAGGACTACCGCGTCGCCACCGCCGCCGGTCTCGCCGAGGTCGGGCTGCCCGCCGAGCTCATCGAGGCCGCCGACACCGACGAGCACGACGCCTTCCTTCGTGAGAGCCACGACCGCGCCATCGACCTCGTCGGCGACGACGTGGGTACCCCGGTGATCTCGGTCGAGGGCGTCGCCTTCTTCGGCCCCGTCGTCTCCCCGGCCCCGAAGGGCGAGGCCGCCGGCCGCCTCTTCGACGGCTGCGTGCTCGTCGCCGGCACGGACGGCTTCTTCGAGCTCAAGCGTTCCCGTACCCGCGACCCCATCTTCGACTGAGAGGCACTGACGTGCGCGTCCACATCGGCGGTGACCATGCCGCCTTCGAGCTCCACCAGGAGCTGCTGACCTTCCTCGCGGACGAGGGCCACGAGGTCACCGACCACGGGCCCTTCGAGTACGACGCCGTCGACGACTACCCGGTCTTCGTCATCCGCACCGCGCAGGCCGTGGCGGCCGACCCGGGCAGCCGCGGGATCGTCCTCGGCGGCTCCGGCAACGGGGAGCAGATGGCGGCCAACAAGGTCGCCGGCATCCGGGCGGCCCTGTGCTACGACGCGGAGCTGGCCCGGCTCGCCCGCGAGCACAACGACGCCCAGGTCATCTCGATGGGCGGGCGCATGCAGTCCGTCGAGGAGTCCAAGGAGATGGTGCGCGTCTTCCTGGCCACCGAGTTCACCGGTGAGGAGCGCCACCAGCGCCGCATCGACATGGTGAGCGCCTTCGAGGCCGACGGGACCCTGCCGCCCCTGCCGGGACCGATCACCTAGCACCACAACGCTCCTCGCGGGGCGCGTGGTTGGTATCCGATCGGTCACAACACTTCACACGCGGGTAACTTGGTGCTTATGGTGCGGACACGGCCTCATGAGGTGGCCGTGCAGCCCGACCGGGGGAGAAGCACAGCTTGTCAGCCATCCTGCCCAACCGGTTCCCCGCGTGGACCGAGCGTCACTGGTTGCCGCGGGTCGCGCCCTCCCTCGACCGTGCGCACCTGCTCACCGTCATCCTGTGCAGCGTCTTCGCGATCGTCGTGGCGCACGAGCTGTGGGCGATCCCGCTCGTCACGCTGCTGCCACCCGTGCTCCTCGCGACGGCCCTGTGCACGATCCGCGAGGTCCAGCTCGTCTTCGTCGTCGTCCTGGCGTACGCCCTGTGGGCGACCGTGATCGCGGGCGAGGGCCTGGCCCGGCAGCTGCCCTTCCTCGTCTCGCTCGCCCTGATGTACGTGCTCGCCGCCTCCCGGTCCCACCACGGGGCGGCGACCTTCGCTGGTGACCGCATGCTCGGCGACCTGCGCAGCCGCCTGCACGGCATGGGGGAGATCCGTGAGCTGCCCTGCGGCTGGCACGCCGAGCGCTCCTTCGCGACGGCGCACGACCACGCCTTCGCGGGCGACTTCAACGTCTCCTCGGTCAGCCGTTGCGGCGAGAGCCTCGAGATGGTCCTCGTCGACGTCAGCGGCAAGGGGCAGGGCGCGGGTACCCGGGCGCTCGTGCTCGCCGGCGCCCTCGGCGGCGTGCTCGGCTCGGCCGCGCCCCAGCGGGTGCTGCCCATGGCCAACGACTTCCTCGAGCGCGAGGACTGGGACGAGGGCTTCGCCACCGCGGTGCACGTCCACCTCGACATGGTCACCGGCGAAGCGAACGTCGCGTCCGCCGGCCACCCGCCGGCCATGCACTACGACGCCGGGTGCGGTCGCTGGCGCCCCCTCGACGAGGCGCGCGGCCCGGCCCTCGGCCTCCAGCCCGGCGCCGAGTACCCGTCCTCGCGCACGGTCCTCCAGCGCGGCGACGCCTTGCTCGTGTACACCGACGGGATCATCGAGTCCCGTGCCCGCGACCTCGACGACGGCATCGACTGGATGCTCGGCCAGGCCGAGGCCCATCTCTCGCAGGGCTTCTCCGGCCTGGCGCAGCGACTCGTCAAGCAGGGCCGGGCGGGTCTCGAGGACGACCGCGCGGCCGTGCTCATCTGGCGGGACTGACTGCCGGGGCGGGCCTGCGCCACCTGGGCGTGGCCCGACGGCTCGTATCCTTGCGGCCGTGACCTCCTCCGAGCCCGACCCGCACAAGCAGCCCCTGACCGACACCCCGCTCGCCGCGGACGGCCGTCACCGGGCGACGGTGCGCACCTTCACCCCCCGGTGGCGGATGTCGCCGCGCGTCGAAGGGCTGATGGAGCGGCTCCTGCCGCGCTACGCCGTCCCCACGATGCCGCTCGACCCGGTGGCGGTCTTCGGCCGTGACGTCCCGGTCGTCCTCGAGATCGGCTCCGGCTACGGCGAGTCCGCCGTCGCGTACGCGCGGGAGCACCCCGAACACGGGGTCATCGCGGCCGAGGTCCACGTGCCCGGCGTCGCAGCGATGATGGACAAGGCCGAGCGCGAGGGCCTGGGCAACCTGCGCACCTTCCGCGGGGACGCGATCGAGTACCTCCTGCAGTGCGTCGGCCCCGACCAGCTCGAGGCCGTGCACCTCTTCTTCCCCGACCCCTGGCCGAAGGCCCGCCACGCGAAGCGGCGCTTCGTGCAGCAGGACACGATCGACATGGTCCTGGAGCGGCTGCGACCCGGCGGCCACCTGCTCGTCGCGACCGACCACGCCGGCTACGCCGAGCACGTGCGCGACCAGCTCGCGCGGCACCCGGGCGTCTCGGTGGTCGAAGGGGAGCGCCCGGCCTGGCGCCCGACCGCCGGCTTCGAGGACAAGGGCACGGCGGCCGGCCGGGAGATCCACGAGTTCCGGGTCACGGCGAGCGCCTGACCCGCAGCCCGCCCACCTCCCGACCGGCGCTCCGCGTCACCACCGGTGCGCGACGTCGATCACCAGACGGGCGTCGGCGCCCGGCCCGTCGAGCGCGAAGGCGCGTACGGGCAGCCTGGCCCGGGTCCCCAGACCGATCGTCGACTGACCCTCGAAGCTGCCGGCCCAGGCCACCTGGCGGAAGGTCCGGTACCCCGAGGTGTCGACCAGCTCCCGGCGGTTGGCCGGGCGGTAGGTGCTCCGGCCGTCCTCGTCGTAGGCGGGGGTCCGCACGACGATCTGCAGGTCCGCGCCGCCGCGGAGCGGGACGAGCCGGCCGCTGCCGTCCTCGCGGACGGCGCTGACGTAGCGCACGTCGTAGGCCAGGTCGTGCCGCGGGCGGTCGATGTCGATGACGAGCCGGTCGTAGCAGGTGTGCCGACCGGAGCGCACGTCGTCGAGCGTGCCGAGGCTGTGGCCCCAGCCGCTGACCTTCGCCGTGGATCCCCACCGGATGCCGCAGTAGGGGGAACTGGCCGCGGGGGTCGCGGCGGGGGCCGCGAGCAAGAGGGCTCCCGCCGCGGCGACGGACCCGATGCCGGCCCGTCCGATGATCTTGCGCACGTGCATGACGCCTTCTCCTCCGGTAGGCGGGCTCGCACCCGCTCGATGCGACGTGGATCACCTCACGTGGGGCCAGACGCGCGGAGGGGGCGTGCGGTTGCGCTCAGTCGAGGAGATCTTGTCCGACGTACTGGCCGGGGCCGGCGCCGGGCGGGACGGCGAAGAGCGCGGAGCCGGTGAACCTCAGGTACTCCATCATCGCGTCGTGCTTGGCCATGGCGGTCTGCATGGGGACGAACTGCGTCGCGGGGTCACGCACGTAGGCGAGGAAGAACAGCCCGGCGTCGAGCGAGCCGAGGTCGGTGGACCCGTCGACGAAGTTGTAACCGCGCCGCAGCAGGCGAGCCCCGTCGTTGTGGCTCGGGTGGACGACGGCGACGTGGGAGTCCTTCGGCACGAGCGGCCCGCCGCGACCGGGCAGGGTGAAGTCGGGGTCGTCGTGCTCGGTGCCGCCGGAGAGCGGCGCCCCGCTGGCCTTGGTGCGCCCGATGATCCCCTCCTGGTCGCCGAGGCCCTGACGGTCCCACGTCTCGATCGTCATGTTGATCCGACGCACGACGAGGTAGGAGCCACCGGCGAGCCAGTCCCCGCCGTCGTCCTCGGGCTGGACCCACACGTGCTCCTGGAGGGCGGCGCCCTCGTCGGCGAGGACGTTCTTGGTCCCGTCCTTGAAGCCGAAGAGGTTGCGCGGGGTCTCCTGCCCGCTCGTCGTGCTCGACGTGCGGCCGAAGCCCAGCTGCGACCAACGGACTGCCACCGTGCCGAACCCGACGCGGGCCAGGTTGCGGATCGCGTGGACCGCGACCTGCGGGTCGTCGGCGCAGGCCTGGATGCACAGGTCGCCGTTGCTGCGCGCCGGGTCGAGGACGTCGCCGGGGAAGTGGGGCAGGGGCTCGAGCGACGCGGGTCGCCGGTCGGCCAGGCCGAAGCGGTCCGCGCCGTCCTCGTCGACGAAGAGCCCCGGCCCGAACCCGAAGGTGATGCTCAGGCGTGCGGGCGGCAGCCCGATCGCCTCGCCCGTGTCGTCCGGCGGGAGCCGGTAGTCACCCTCGACGGGCCCGACCGGTCCCGCGGGGCCACCGGCCATCATCCGCTCGGCGGCCTCGGTCCACTCCTTGAGGAGCGAGACCAGGCGTGCGCGCGAGGTCGTCGTGATGTCGAAGGCGGCGAAGTGCAGACGGTCCTGCACCGGTGTCGTGATGCCGGGCTGGTGCCTCCCCCGCAGGGCGAAGGGGGACTCGCTCGCCCCCTTCGTCGGCTCCGCGGCCGTGGCCCGGCCCGCGCCGAAGCCCCCGACGACACCCGCGGCGGCCGCGACCGCGCCGGTGCCGAGCATCGCGCGGCGGGAGGGCGGGCGGTGCTGCTGCTCCTCGCCCATCCTCAGACGACCGCCGCAGTGAGCTTGGAGAGGGGCTCGGACAGGGCGTTGACCGCGTCGGAGAGCTCCTTGACCTCGGCCGTGCTCAGGTCGGTGTAGAGGACGAAGCCGTCGCCCTCCGCGTGCTGGTCGAGCAGCTGCTGCAGCTCCTCGAAACGGCTGTCGAGCTGGGTGGCCAGCTCGGTGTCGCCGTTCGCGACGAGGACCGGGCGGACGCCGTCGTAGCCGACCCTGGCGCCGTCGACGTTGGCCTGGAAGTCCCACAGGTCGGTGTGCGACCAGGCCTCCTCCTCACCGGTGACCTTGCCCGTCGCGACCTCCTCGAGCAGTCCGCGGGAGCCGTTGGCGATCTGGTCGATGGTGAACGACATCTTCTGGATCCGCGCGTCGAGGGTCCTCGTGTTCTCCAGCAGGTCGTCGCCGTAGGTGGTCCGCTCGGCGTCCGTGAGGGGGGTGTAGCCCTTCGCCTCCTGCGGCCACAGGTCCTTCTCGATGCGGTGCCAGCCGGTCCACCGCTGGCCGGGCTCGAGGTCGGCCTCGCGGGCGTCCATCTTGGGGTCGAGGTCACCGAAGGACTCGGCGACGGTCTCGATGCGCTCCCAGTGGACCCGGGCGCGCGCGTACAGGTCGCGTGCCTCCTCGTCCTTGCCGGCCCGGTAGAGGGCGACGAACTGCTTCGTCTTCGTGAGCAGCTGGTCGGACTGGTCCTTGACGTACACGGTGTAGTTCTTCTCGGCCTGCGCGATGCTCGCCCGGTCTCCGGCCGCCACCGGACCGTCCGTGGACCTCGCGACGGTGAAGTCGGCGCGGATGCCCTCGCCGACCATCCCCGGCTTGCAGGCCGTCGTGTAGGTGCCCGCCGGCACGGTGACGACGAGGTCGCGGGAGAGATTGGGCCCGATGTTCTCCACCTCGCCGACGACGCGCAGGCCGTCCTCCCCGAGCAGGTAGAACTCGGTGGCCCTGGTCCCGGCGTTCTTGACGGTGAAGGTCAACGGTCCCTCGGGTACGTCGGCCGTGGAGACCTCGCACGCGTTGTCGGTGGAGGTCACCGAGATCGTGCGCTCGTCCCCCTTCGCGCCATCGGTGGAGGGTGGGCCGGCAGTGCACGCGGCGAGGCCGGCGGTGAGCAGGAGTGCAGCGGCGACGGGACGACGGGTCATCGGTGGGATCCTCACGAAGGGGGTGGTGGCGGGTGGGTCAGGCTGCGCGGCGCGAAGCTGGGGACGCCCCTGAGTGGCGTGGGGTACCAGGTGCTGGCGTCGATGACGTCGGAGACGTCGAAGGCGGGCGTGCTCAGCCCGCCTGCCCAGACGTGGGGGAGGAGGTGGCGGTCGGTCCTGACGAGGTGGCTGGCGAGCACGAGGAGCACTGTACTGCTGGTTTGGTGAGCCTAGCCTTACTTCTCGACGATCGTCTCGCGACGTGGGAAGGCACTCGGAGCGGGCGACGGGAATCGAACCCGCGTAGCCAGTTTGGAAGACTGGGGCTCTACCATTGAGCTACGCCCGCGCGCTCGGCCACCAGCAGGCCTGCGCCGCAAGGGTGGATGAGCAGGGGTTAGCCTAGTGCCCGCTCGCGTCCCGATCCCAATCGGCACGCGCACGGGGTATGGCGCAGGTTGGTAGCGCGTCCGCTTTGGGAGCGGAAGGTCGTCGGTTCGAATCCGGCTACCCCGACCGCGCATTCGGCGTGGGGCCGGGCACCGGATACAGTGGGTCCTCGTGTCCCGGGTCACCGGGACGGTGCGTGCGCGCCGCAGGGCCGGTCCGACCGGCCCGAGGGCCTGCGCCCAACCCCCGTCGTCGTCCAGAACGTGTGGAGTGCCTGCAGTGAAGAGTGCCGTCGAGAACCTCAGCCCGACCCGGGTCAAGCTGACCGTCGAGGTCCCGAGCGAGGAGCTCCAGCCGCACGTCGACGCGGCCCTGAAGTCGATCGGGAGCCAGATCCAGGTCCCCGGGTTCCGCGCGGGCAAGGTGCCTGCTCGCATCATCGAGCAGCGCGTCGGCAAGGGCGCCGTCCTCCAGGAGGCCGTCAACGAGGCCCTCCCCGAGTTCTTCGGCAAGGCCGTCGACGAGACCGGCGTCAGCCCGATCGGTCAGCCCGAGGTCGACATCACCCAGGTGCCGATGGCCGACGGCGAGCAGCTCGAGTTCACCGTCGAGGTCGACGTCCGGCCCGAGATCACGCTGCCCGACTACGACGGCATCGAGATCCAGGTCGACAACCTCGAGGTGACCGACGCCGACGTCGAGGCCAAGATCACCGAGCTGCGTGAGCGCTTCGGCACCCTCGTGGGCGTCGAGCGCGCCGCCGAGACCGGCGACTTCGTCTCCATCGACCTCAAGGCCGACATCGACGGCGAGGAGATCGACTCCGTCGAGGGCGTCTCCTACGAGATCGGCTCCGGCAACATGCTCGAGGGCCTCGACGACGCGCTCGTCGGCATGGCCAAGGGCGAGACCAAGGACTTCACCGCGCCCCTCGCCGGTGGCGACCAGGCCGGCCGTGAGGCCAGCTGCACCGTGACCGTCCAGTCGGTCAAGGTCCGCGAGCTGCCCGAGGTCGACGACGACTTCGCCCAGATGGCCAGCGAGTTCGACACCGCTGAGGAGCTGCGCGCGGACCTCGCCCAGCAGGCCGAGCAGGCCAAGAAGTTCGAGCAGGGCATCCAGGCCCGCGACAAGGTCCTCGACCACCTCCTCGACAACACCGAGATCCCGCTGCCCGAGGGCATCGTGGAGGCCGAGATCCACCAGCACCTCGAGCAGGAGGGTCGTCTCGAGGACGACACCCACCGCGCCGAGGTCGACGAGTCGACGCGCAAGACGCTCACGACCCAGTTCCTCCTGGACGCCCTCGCCGAGGCCGAGGAGATCGAGGTCGGCCAGCCCGAGCTCATCGAGTACCTCATCATGCAGTCTCAGCAGTACGGCATGGACCCCAACCAGTTCGCCCAGCTGCTCGACCAGCAGGGTCAGGTCGAGTCGATGGTGTCCGAGGTGGCCCGCCGCAAGGCGCTCGCCGCGGCCCTGGACAAGGCCAAGATCGTCGACGCCGACGGCAACGAGATCAACCTCGACGACATCGTCCCCGAGTCCGAGCGCGTCTCCGACGTCGAGGACCTGGCCGGTGACGAGGACGAGACCGAGGCGGCCGAGCCGGAGAGCGCCGACGAGCAGGCCTGAGCCCCAGCACCCCTGACGAAGGGGGGCCACCACCGGATCACCGGTGGTGGCCCCCCTTCGTCCGTCCCCCAGGAGCCCACCCGATGACCTCCGCCTCCGCGACGACGGCGCGCAACGCCGTGCTGGCGACCTTCGCCGTGAGCGGGTTCGCGTTCGCCTCGTGGGCAGCGCGCATCCCGACGATCCGCGGGCAGCTCGACCTCACGCCGGGCGAGCTCGGTCGCACGCTGCTCGTGGGCGCGCTCGGGTCGGTGGTCTCGCTGCCCTTCGCCGGGCGGGTCATCACCCGGGTGGGCGCCGCACGCACGGTGATGATCGGCGTGGTCACCGTGGCGGTCGGCCTGCTCGCGCTCGGTTCCGCGGTCGACGTCCTCGGGCACCTCGCCCTGACCGCTGCGGCGATCTTCGTCGTCGCCGTCGGCATCTCGTTGTGGGACGTCGCGATGAACCACGAGGGCGCCGCCGTCGAGCAGCGGCTCGGGCGCACGATGATGCCGGTCTTCCACGCCTGCTTCTCCGGTGGCACGGTGCTCGGCGCCCTCGTCGCGGCGGGGGTGATCCGCGTCGGGCTGCCCGTCGTGGGTCACCTCGCGGCCGCGGCCGCCGTCGCCCTCGTCGTCGGCCTGTGGGTGCCGCGCGGCTTCCTCGCGCGCGACCTCGAGGTCGGGGGCGGCGCGGGCGTCACCGAGCGGCCCGGCAGCGCGTGGCTCGAGCCGCGCACCCTGGTCATCGGTGTCGTCGTCCTCGTCGCGGCCCTCACCGAGGGCACCGCCAACGACTGGATCGCGCTCGCGGTGACCGAGGGGCACGACCAGCCGGAGGAGGTCGGGGTCCTCGCATTCGCGACCTTCCTCGCGGCCATGACGGCCGGCCGGCTCCTCGGCGTCCGGGTGCTCGACCGCTTCGGCCGCGTCCCGGTCCTGCGGGTGCTCTTCGGGCTCGCCGTCGTCGGTTCGCTGCTCGTCGTGCTCGGCGGCACGGTGACGGCCTTCGTCGGTGTCGTGCTGTGGGGCGTCGGCGCCAGCCTCGGCTTCCCGACGGGGATGAGCGCGGCCGCCGACGACCCCGCCCGCGCGGCCGCCCGGCTGTCCGTCGTCTCGACGATCGGCTATCTCGCCTTCATCGTCGGGCCGCCGCTGCTCGGCCTGCTCGGGGACCACGTCGGCGTGCTGCGCTCGCTGCTGCTGGTCGGCGTCCTCGCCGTGCCCGCGCTGCTCGCCGTCCCGGCCGTGCGCGAGCGGGCCCCCCGGGACGCCGGGCACGCCGACCTGAATCCGCATTACCCTAGGGCAATGCGGTTGAACGAGTGTTCAACCCGGCCCCCCGAGGAGGACGCATGACCGACGGAGCCTTCGTCTCCCCCTTCGCCGTCGAGGACCCACAGGCCCTCGCCGCGACCGAGCGCGCCCAGGGTGGTCTCGCCCGCAGCATCGCCCGGCTCGTCGACGCCTGCGTGCGCACCCGCGTCGACGACGCGACGCTCGGCACGACCGCCGAGGCGGTCGACGCACTGACCGCGCGCCTCCTCGAGGTCGCCCAGGACGGGCCGCTCGGCATCGAGACCTCGAGCGACGGTCGGCTGCGTGACCATGCCAACCCCATGGTCGGCCTGCGCAACCCGCTCGCCCCGCCGCTGCTCGTGACCGGTGACGACGAGGGCACGACGACCTGCACGTTCACCCTCGGTGCGGCCTACGAGGGGCCGCCGGGTTGCGTCCACGGGGGCATCGTCGCCGCCGTCCTCGACCAGGTCGCCGGCTCGGTGCCCGCCCGGCTGGGCAGGCCGGGTCTCACCGCCTACCTGAGCACGATCTACCGGCGCCCCACCCTCCTCGGTCACGAGCACGTCTGCCGGGCACGGGTCGATCGCGTCGACGGGTGGAAGACCTTCGTCCGCGGCGAGATCCGCGACGGCCAGGACCGGGTGACCGCCGAGGTCGAGGCGCTCTTCGTCGTGCCGCGCTGGGCCCGGGAGCACCTCGCGCCCCCGACCGGCGACGCGATCGACGTCCCCTCCACGGTCGACGCGGCGAAGGGGGACACCACGCCGTAGCGTGGTCGTCATGACTGACTCCGACGACGTCCTGCCCGACCCCGTGCCGGGCGTGGACCAGCCCGAGGCGCTCGAGGTCGAGGTGCCGGGTGCGCCCAACTTCGCGGACATCTTCTACCCCGCCCGTCCCAGGGCACTGCGGCCCAGGGCCCGGCTCCGACCGCAGGGTGCACCCTCGGCGGCGCAGGTGCGCTCGGGCGAGCCGGTCGGCTCCAACCCCGTCTACGTGGAGTGGCTGCGGGGCCAGTCGATGCTCCAGGACGCCAAGGAGATCGCCGGTCAGTTCACCGGTATCGGGGCGATGTGGCAGAACCCCTTCGCCCACCCCGACCCGCGCGCCGCGGTGCAGACGGCCTCGGTGTGGTTCACCGCCTACCCGATCTCGATGATCACTCGGCCCGGTCGGTCCTTCCTCGCCTCGCTGGCCGACCCGCGGCTGTGGGAGACCTTCCAGCGCATCGGGATCCAGGCGCTGCACACCGGGCCGGTCAAGCGGGCCGGCGGCCTGTCGGGGTGGAACCCCACGCCGAGCGTCGACGGGCACTTCGACCGCATCGGCACGCACATCGACGAGCTCTTCGGCAGCGAGGACGACTACCGGCGCATGTGCGAGGTCGCGGCCCAGCACGAGGGGACCGTCATCGACGACATCGTCCCGGGGCACACCGGGAAGGGAGCCGACTTCCGCCTGGCCGAGCTCGGCGTCGACGACTACCCCGGGATCTACCACATGGTCGCGATCCCGCAGGAGGAGTGGCACCTGCTGCCGGACGTGCCCGAGGGCCGCGACTCGGTCAACCTCGACGAGGCGGCCGAGGCGGCACTCGCCGAGGCCGGCCACATCATCGGCGAGCTGCAGCGGGTGATCTTCCACGTGCCCGGTCTGAAGGACACCAACTGGTCGGCGACCGCCCCGGTGACCGGTCCCGACGGGGTGACGCGGCGCTGGGTCTACCTGCACTACTTCAAGGAGGGGCAGCCGTCGATCAACTGGCTCGACCCCACCTTCGCCGGGATGCGGCTGGTCATCGGTGACGCCCTGCACAGCCTCGGTGACCTCGGGTCAGGGGGTCTGCGGCTGGACGCCAACGGCTTCCTGGGGGTCGAGCGCACCCTCGACGTCGGCCCGGCCTGGTCCGAGGGCCACCCGCTCTCGGAGGCCGCCAACCAGCTCATCGGGTCGATGGTGCGCAAGGTCGGCGGGTTCACCTTCCAGGAGCTCAACCTCTCGATCGAGGACATCCGCGACACCGCGGCCGGGGGTGCCGACCTGTCGTACGACTTCGTCAACCGGCCCGCGTACCACCACGCGCTCGCGACCGGGGACACCGAGTTCCTGCGCCTGACGCTGCGCCAGGCGATGGAGCTCGGCGTCGACGCGGCGGGGCTGGTCCACGCCCTGCAGAACCACGACGAGATGACCTACGAGCTGGTCCACTTCGCCAGCCGCCACCGCGAGGACGAGTTCACCTTCCGCGGGGAGGCGACGACGGGGGAGGAGCTCGCCGCGACGATCCGGCAGGAGCTCACCGACGCCCTGACCGGCGAGGCCGCGCCGTACAACCTCGTCTTCACGACCAACGGGATCGCCTCCACGACCGCATCGGTGGCGACCGCGGCCCTCGGGCTGCGCGACCTCGACGCACTCACCGAGGAGGACGTCGAGCGGGTGCGGCGCGCGCACCTGCTCCTCGCGATGTTCAACGCCCTCCAGCCCGGGGTCTTCGCCCTGTCGGGGTGGGACCTCGTCGGGGCGCTGCCCGTCCCCGCGGACGAGATCGAGCCGCTGCTGCGAAGGGGGGACACGCGCTGGATCCACCGTCCCGCCTACGACCTGCTCGACGTCGACCCCGGCGCGACCGGCTCGGCCTCCGGGATGCCGCGCGCCCGGACCCTCTACGGCTCGATCGAGGCCCAGCTGGAGGACCCGACCTCCTTCGTCAGCCGACTCAAGGACATGCTGCACCTGAGGGGCTACTTCGGTCTCGCGACGACGCGCCAGGTCGACGTCCCCGACGTCGCGCACCCGGCGATGCTGGTGATGGTCCACGACTACGAGCTCGTGCCGGGTCAGGGGCAGGTCACGGTCCTCAACTTCTCCGCGGAGCCGGTGAGCGGCACCGTCATCAGCGAGCACCTGCCGCCGGGGTCGTGCCTGATGGACATGGGCGACGGCTCGACCTTCGGCGAGGTGGACCAGCTCCACGGCTTCCACGTCGAGCTCGAGGGCCACGCCGGGCTCTCGCTGCTCGTCACCCCGCCCAAGGAGCAGTCGTGAGCGAGCGGCCCCGGGTGCGCGTCCGACCCCTCGGCGGCGCCGTGGGCTGCCTCGGCATGATCCTCTTCTCGGTGATCGCCTCGGTGGTCCTCACCGTCGTGCTCAACCTGCTCCTGCGGTGAGCGGATCGCGTTGCGCTCACGGCGAACACGTGCGGGAGCCGGGAAACATGCGCAGGGAGCGGACGTTAGGGTCAGTGAAAGTCGTGAACCACGAGAGCAACCGCCGGACGGCGGAGAAGCGAGTGAGCGTGAGCAACAGCAGCGAGATCGTCGCGGCCGGCCCGCAGGGCGGGATGGGTCTCGACGACCACATCTACCAGCGCCTCCTCAAGGAGCGCATCATCTTCCTGGGCTCGGACGTGCGTGACGACAACGCCAACGCCATCTGCGCCCAGATGCTGCTCCTCGCCGCGGAGGACCCCGGCAAGGACATCTGGCTGTACATCAACAGCCCGGGCGGGTCGATCTCCGCCGGCATGGCGATCTACGACACGATGAAGTGGATCCCCAACGACGTCGCCACCGTGGCCATGGGCCTGGCCGCCTCGATGGGCCAGTTCCTGCTCTCCGCGGGTACGCACGGCAAGCGCTACGCCACCCCGCACGCCCGGGTGATGATGCACCAGCCCTCCGGCGGCATCGGCGGCACGGCCTCGGACATCAAGATCCAGGCCGAGCAGATGCTCTTCGTCAAGACGCAGATGGCCGAGCTCATCGCCGAGCACACCGGGCAGTCCGTCGAGCAGATCCACCGGGACTCCGACCGCGACCGCTGGTTCGGTGCGGCGGAGGCCAAGGAGTACGGCTTCGTCGACCACGTCTTCGAGCGCTCCGACCAGGCCGGCCGCGGGGACGACAACCCCATCAGCGACTGAGCCCCGACCCGAGCCTTCCCAGGAGAACCCATGAACTTCGACGCACAGCTGCGCACCCACCAGCCGGGCTCGGCCCCCCTTCGCCCCGGGCCGTCCAGCCGCTACATCCTGCCCAACTTCGAGGAGCGCACCTCGTACGGCATGAAGCGGATGGACCCGTACACCAAGCTCTTCGAGGACCGCATCATCTTCCTCGGCGTGCAGGTCGACGACGCCTCCGCGGACGACATCATCGCCCAGCTGCTCGTGCTGGAGTCGCAGGAGCCCGAGCGCGACATCCTGATGTACATCAACAGCCCGGGTGGCAGCTTCACCGCCATGACGGCGATCTACGACACGATGCAGTACATCCGCCCGGACATCCAGACCTTCGTCATCGGCCAGGCGGCCTCCGCCGCAGCGGTGCTCCTCGCCGCCGGCGCCCAGGGCAAGCGCTTCGCCCTGCCCAACAGCCGCATCCTCATCCACCAGCCCGCGCTGGCCGGTGGCGAGTACGGCCAGGCCTCGGACATCGAGATCCAGGCCAACGAGGTGCTGCGGATGCGCACCTGGCTCGAGGAGACCTGGGCCAAGCACTCCGGCAAGACGGTCGAGGAGGTCCGCGAGGACATCGAGCGCGACAAGATCCTCTCGGCGCAGGAGGCCAAGGAGTACGGCCTCATCGATGAGGTGCTCACCCCGCGCAAGGCCTCGCTCGAGGACTGATCCACAGTGACGAAGGGCCCCGGACCTCCGGGGCCCTTCGTCGTGCCCGGGGGCGGATCCCGCGATGAGGTGGAACCGATGGGTGGGCGCCGACGTCGGATGAGCATGAGACGTCTGCTGACCACCCTGCTCACGGTGCTGCTGACCGTGCCGGTCCTCGTGCTCACCGCACCCGCAGCACAGGCGTGCTCGTGCGCGCAGGGCTCGCTCGAGCAGCACCTCGCCGACTCGGACCTCGTCGTCGAGGGCACCGTGACCTCGGTGCGGACCACGGGTCGGGAGCGCGCGTACACCTTCGACGTCCAGCGCTCGTGGAAGGGGCCGCGGCGCGATGTCGTGACCGTCCGCACGCGCGTGGACGGCGCGGAGTGCGGGCGCACCTACGCCGGGGGGAGGCCGCAGGTGGTCCTGGCCGTGGGCTCCGACGGCACCTGGCGGACCGACCTGTGCCGCGGCAAGGTCTTCGACGGCGGGACGCAGATCCGGGACGTGACGGCTGCACAGGTGGAGGAGGAGCTCGGTCGGGGGACCCGCTCTGGTGATGACGTCACCGAGCCGGCGGGAGACGACGCGGTCAGCGTCGGCGACCCGTCGCCGTGGCCCGGGATCGCCGTGGGTGCAGCCCTCCTCGTGCTGCTCGTCGTGGGCCGCTCCGTCCTGGGCCGACGCCGTGGGGAGCGCTGACGCCCCGTGCGACGGTTGCTGATGACGCTCCTCGCGTGCCTGCTGGCGCTGCCCGTCGCGGTGCTCACCGCGCCGGCCGCGCACGCGTGCTCGTGCGATCGTCCGGAGCGCGCGAGCGCCCTGGAGAGCGAGGTCATCGCCGAGGTCCTCGTGGAGGGCGAGGAGCGGGTCGGGCACGACCGCGTCTACGACCTGCGCGTCGTGCGCCAGTGGCACGGGTCGGGCGCCGCGTCCGTCCGGCTGACAACTGGCGCCGACGTCACGGCCTGCGGCCTGCGGCTCGTCGAGGGGGAGCGCTACCTCCTCTTCGCCCACGAGCGTGACGGCGGCGGGTGGCAGTCGAGCTGGTGCACCGCCACCTCCGGGGTCGGGGCGAAGGACGTGGTCGTGACGCGGGCCGACATCGAGGAGCGCCACGGCACCGGGACGGTGCCCGCGTCGGACCACGTCGAGAGCCACCGTGGCGGGGGGCCGGTGCCGTGGCTGCTCCTCGTAGGTCTCGCCACGGGGGTGCTCGCGCTGCTCGGTGGGTGCTGGTGGCTGCTGCGCGGGCGGAGGGGCTGAGGTGTTCCGCTGTCAGCGAAACGGGGCGACGCGCCGCGCCTGATCGTGTCCAATTGGGGGTGGAGCGACGGGCCTTTGGGTAGCGTCGTCCCCACGACCAGATCGGTCGGTGAGGTACGGAGAGGACACCTGACGTGGCACGAGTCGGAGAGAGCGGCGACCTGCTGAAGTGCTCCTTCTGCGGCAAGTCCCAGAAGCAGGTGAAGAAGCTCATCGCCGGTCCCGGCGTCTACATCTGCGACGAGTGCATCGACCTGTGCAACGAGATCATCGAGGAGGAGCTCACCGACTCCGGTGACCTCGGCCTCGACGAGCTGCCCAAGCCGCGCGAGATCTACGACTTCCTCGAGACGTACATCATCGGCCAGGACAAGGCGAAGAAGGCGCTCGCCGTCGCCGTGTACAACCACTACAAGCGGATCCAGGCCGACGACGGTGCCGCCGCCAAGCGCGACGAGGACCACGTCGACATCGCCAAGTCCAACATCCTGCTCATCGGCCCGACCGGCTGCGGCAAGACCTACCTCGCCCAGACCCTCGCGCGGATGCTCAACGTCCCCTTCGCCATCGCCGACGCGACGGCGCTGACCGAGGCCGGCTACGTCGGCGAGGACGTCGAGAACATCCTGCTCAAGCTCATCCAGGCGGCCGACTACGACACGAAGAAGGCCGAGCAGGGGATCATCTACATCGACGAGATCGACAAGGTCGCCCGCAAGTCCGAGAACCCCTCGATCACCCGTGACGTGTCCGGAGAGGGCGTGCAGCAGGCGCTGCTGAAGATCCTCGAGGGCACGACGGCCTCGGTGCCGCCGCAGGGCGGGCGCAAGCACCCGCACCAGGAGTTCATCCAGATCGACACGACCAATGTCCTCTTCATCGTCGGCGGTGCCTTCGCCGGGCTGGAGAAGATCATCGAGTCGCGCGTCGGCAAGAAGGGTCTGGGCTTCGGCTCGGAGCTGCACAAGGCGAGCGACCTCGCCGAGGCGATCACCGACGTCATGCCCGAGGACCTGATGAAGTTCGGCCTCATCCCGGAGTTCATCGGTCGCCTGCCGATCATCACGACGGTCACGCCGCTCGACCGCGAGGCCCTGGTCCAGATCCTCAGCGAGCCGAAGAACGCCCTCGTCAAGCAGTACCGCAAGATGTTCGAGATCGACGGCGTCGAGCTCCAGTTCACCGAGGACGCCCTCGAGGCCATCGCCGACTCCGCGATGGCCCGCGGCACGGGGGCCCGTGGTCTGCGCGCGATCATGGAGGAGGTCCTCCTGCCCGTCATGTTCGACACCCCGAGCGACGAGGGCATCAAGCAGATCGTCGTGAGCGCCGAGGTCGTGCGGGACAACGTCCTGCCGACGATCGTGCGCCACGAGGAGACGCCCAAGCGCAAGCACAAGCGCTCCGCCTGACGCACCTGACAGGATGGGTGGGGTGAGTCCCCCCTTCCACCTCGTGCAGGGTGCCTCCGGGCCCCGCCAGCAGAGTCCGACGACGTGCGGCGCGGCGTGCGCGACGGTGGCGCGGATGCTCGTCGACGCCCCCTTCGCCCGCTGGATCATGGCCGGTGACGGTCATCCGGTCCCCGGCGCCGAAGGGGAGGACCAGAGCGAGCGTTTCGCCGCCTGGGAGCGGACGGTCCAGGCGCGTACCAACGGGTGGCGTGCCCCGGCCGGCGGACTGCTGCTGCCCTGGCCCAGGGCTCTCGGGACGCCGCCGTGGGGCCTGCGGCACGAGCTCGAGCACGGTGCCTCGCGTGCCGGGACCCGCTACACGATGGTGCCCGTACGCGGCCACAACGAGGAGGGGCTGCGCGCCCGGTACCGGCGTCTGGTCGACCTCGTGGTCGACGGCGAGCCGGCCGCGCTCTACGTCGGCAACCGGCTCACCCCACGCCACGTGACCCTCGTCCTGCCGGGGGACCGCAGCCGGTACGTCGAGGTGTACGACCCGGCGAGCGGCCGGGTGTCGGTCCTCGACGAGGAGGCCTTCGTCGCCAAGCGACTCTCCCTCGGTGGCTGGAAGGTGCCCTGGGTGCTCGTCCAGCCGACCGGCCACCGGCGCCTGCCGGTGCGTGAGCCGGTCACCGCCGCGTGGCGGATCCCGGCCCTGGGTCCCGCGGCCCCGACGGAAGCCACGGGGTGAGGGGCCCTCGGCGTCAGGCCTTCGGCGGCTTGACGAAGGGGATGAGCTCGACGTCGCGGAGGCTGACCTCCTCGCCCTCGGCGTAGTCGAAGGCCCCCGTGAGGCGACCGGCGCTGCGCAGGTCGCTCTCGCCCGCCCGCACGAGCTCGGCCCTCGCGGCCGGGGCGACGAGCGTCGCCGCGGTGATCTCGCTGCGCATGCCGACCTTGGCGTCGGACTTCGCCTTGCGGACCTGGCTGAGGGCCTCGCCGACGGCGCCGAGGACGGCGGCGTCTCCGCCGGCGGGCAGCTCGTCGACGGTCGGCCAGGCGGCGCGGTGCACGGAGCCCTCCTTCCACCACGACCAGACCTCTTCGGTGGCGTACGGCAGGACGGGGGCGAGGAGACGCAGCAGCGCGTCGAGCGCGAGGCGCAGGGCGGCACGCGCCGAGGCGGTACCGGCCGGGTCCTGGCCCTCGCCGCCGTGGGCGCGGTCCTTGACGAGCTCGATGTAGTCGTCGCAGAAGGTCCAGAAGAAGGTCTCGGTCACCGACAGGCTGCGGGTGTAGTCCCAGGCCTCGAAGCCGGCGGTCGCCTCGGTGACGACCTGCCGCAGCCCGGCGAGCATCGACTGGTCGAGCGGGTGGGTGACGGCTGCGGCGAGGTCGCCGTCGGCCTCGCCGAAGCCGAGCGCGAACTTGCTCGCGTTGAGCAGCTTGATCGCGAGGCGACGGCCGATCTTCATCTGGCCGGTGTCGTACGCCGCGTCGGTGCCCAGGCGCCCGGAGGCCGCCCAGTACCGCACCGCATCGGCGCTGTGCTCGACGACGACGTCCTCGGGCGTGACGACATTGCCCTTGGACTTGCTCATCTTCTTGCGGTCGGGGTCGAGGATCCACCCGGAGATCGCGGCGTTCTTCCACGGCGCGGTGCCGTGCTCGAGGTGGGCGCGCACGACGGTCGCGAAGAGCCAGGTCCGGATGATGTCGTGGGCCTGCGGGCGCACGTCCATGGGGAAGACCTTGTCGAAGAGGTCGGACTCGCCCCGCTCGGAGGCGAGCCAGTCGCCGGCGATCTGCGGCGAGAGCGACGACGTGGCCCAGGTGTCCATGACGTCCGGGTCGCCGGTGAACCCGCCCGGCTGGTCGCGCTGGTCCTCGGTGTACCCGCTGGGGACCTGGGCCATCGGGTCGATCGGCAGCTGGTCCTCGGTGGGCACGATCGGGCTGTCGTACTGCGGCTGGCCGTCGACGTCCAGGGCGTACCAGACGGGGATCGGGATGCCGAAGAAGCGCTGGCGCGAGATGAGCCAGTCGCCGTTGAGGCCGGCGACCCAGTTCTTGTAGCGCGACCTCATGAACGCGGGGTGGAAGTCGATCTCGTCGCCGCGGGCCTGCAGCGCCAGGTTCAGCTCGGCGTCGCGGCCACCGTTGCGGATGTACCACTGGCGCGAGGTGACGATCTCGAGCGGCTTCTCGCCGCGCTCGTAGAAGTTGGCCTTGCGCTGGGTCTTCTGCGGCTCGCCCTCGAGGTCACCGGAGGCGCGCAGCGCCTCGACGACGACCTCGCGGGCGGAGTGCACGGTCTTGCCGGACATCTGCGCGAAGACCTCCGCCCCCTTCGCGCTCCCGGCAGCGGCAACCCACTCCGGGGTCTCGCCGAGGACGCGACCGGCGCGGGTGATGATCGAGCGGGTCGGCAGCTGCAGCTCGCGCCACCAGATGACGTCGGTGAGGTCACCGAAGGTGCAGCACATCGCGATGCCCGCGCCCTTGTCCATCTCGGCGGCCGGGTGGGCCACGACGGGCACCTCCACGCCGAAGATCGGGGACGTCACGCTCGAGCCGAAGAGGCCCTGGTAGCGCTCGTCGTCGGGGTGCGCGATGAGGGCGACGCAGGCGGGGAGCAGCTCGGGGCGGGTGGTCTCGATGTGGACCGGCCCGTCGGCGCCGTGGAAGGCGACGCGGTGGTAGGCGCCGGGGTAGTCGCGCGCCTCGAGCTCGGCCTGCGCGACAGCGGTCTGGAAGGTGACGTCCCACAGGCCCGGCGCCTCGGCCGTGTACGCCTCGCCGCGGGCGAGGTTGCGCAGGAAGGCGGTCTGCGCGGTCGCGCGGGAGCGGTCGTCGATCGTGCGGTACTGGATCTCCCAGTCGAGGCTGAAGCCCAGGCGCCGGAAGAGGGACTCGAAGGCCTCCTCGTCCTTGACCGTCAGCTCGTCGCACAGCTCGATGAAGTTCTGCCGGCTGACCGGGACCTGGTCGGCCGCCTTGATCGTCTTCGTCGTGCCCTCGAAGGGGGGCGTGAAGTCCGGGTCGTAGGGCAGCGAGGAGTCGCCGCGCACGCCGTAGTAGTTCTGGACCCGCTTCTCGGTCGGCAGGCCGTTGTCGTCCCAGCCGATCGGGTAGAAGACGTTGAAGCCCTGCATGCGCTTGTAGCGCGCCATGCAGTCGGTGTGCGTGTAGCTGAAGACGTGCCCCATGTGGAGGCTGCCGCTCGCCGTGGGCGGCGGCGTGTCGATGGAGAAGACCTGGTCGCGGGGCCCCTCGGGGTCGAACGCGTAGGTGCCCTGCTCGCGCCATGCGGCGCCCCAGGTGTCCTCGAGGCCGTCCAGCGAGGGACGGTCCGGGATGCGGGCGGCGTCGGGGGCAGGGGAGAGCTCGGTCATGGGCCAGATCTTCCCATTGCCGGGTGTGACCGGACCAATCGGCCAAGGTCCACCGCGGCAACCTACGAGACCGTAGGCTGCAGGCATGCGCCGCCCTGAGCCTCTCTACCGCGCGATCATCATCGTCGCCCGGATCATCTTCCTCGTGAACGGCTACCGCTTCACCATCAAGGGGGAGCGCAATGTCCCGAGGGAGGGGGGCGCGGTCATGGCGATCAACCACACCGGCTACATCGACTTCGTCCTCGCCGGTCTCGGCGCCCGCAAGAGCCGCCGGTGGGTGCGCTTCATGGCCAAGAAGTCCATCTGGCAGCACAAGGTGGCCGGGTGGTTCATGCGTGGGCTCAAGCACATCCCCGTCGACCGCCACGCGGGCGGCGCGGCCTTCAAGGAGGCCGTGCAGAAGCTCAAGGACGGGGAGGTCGTCGGCGTCTACCCCGAGGCGACGATGTCGCGCTCCTTCGAGATCAAGGAGCTCAAGAACGGCACGGCGCGGATGGCGCAGCTGTCCGGCACGCCGATCCTGCCGACCATCGTCTGGGGGGCGCACCGCATCTGGACCAAGGACGTGCCCAAGCGCCTGGGCCGCACGGGGTTCCCGATCCACATCACCATCGGCGAGCCGATCCACGTCGGTCCGGACGAGGACGTCACCGAGGTCACCGAGCGGCTGCGCGAGGTCATGAAGCAGCTGCTCGACGAGACGATCGCCGCCTACCCGCCGCTCACGGGGGAGGACCTGCGCTTCCTGCCCGCTCGCCTCGGCGGCACCGCCCCCTCGTACGAGGACGCGTACGCCAAGGACCACCGCGACATGACGCGCGTCAAGGACCAGTTCACCAAGGACTGACCCTCAGGCGGTGAGGGCCAGGTCGCTGCCGGCGAGCCGGGCGTAGGCGCCGTCGCGGCGCAGCAGCTCGCCGTGCCCGCCGCGCTCGAGCACCCGACCACCGGAGAGCACGAGGATCTCGTCCGCGGACGCGATGGTGCTCAGGCGGTGGGCGATGGTGATCGTCGTGCGGCCACGGGCCAGGGCGTCCAGGGCCACCTGCAGCTCGCGCTCGGTGTCGTTGTCGAGGGCGCTCGTCGCCTCGTCCAGGACGAGGACCGCCGGGTCGCGCAGGAGCGTGCGGGCGATGGCGATGCGCTGCTTCTCACCACCGGAGAACCGGTGGCCGCGCGCCCCCACCACCGTGTCGAGGCCGTCGGGCAGGCCGGCGACGAGGTCCGCGGCCTGGGCGGTCGCGAGGGCCTGCCACAGCTGCGCCTCGGTGGCGTCGGGGTCGGCGAGCAGGAGGTTGGCCCGGATGGTGTCGTGGGCCAGGTAGGTCTCCTGGGTGACGATGCCGACGACGTGCGTCAGCGTCTGCGGGTCGATGTCGCGCAGGTCGTACCCGTCGACCGTGATCCGCCCGGTGTCCGGGTCGGCGAGCCGCACGAGCAGCGACGCGAGCGTCGACTTGCCGCTGCCGGTCGCGCCGACGAGGGCCAGGTGGGCACCGGCCGGGACGGTGGCGGACACGTCGTCGAGGGCGCGCCCGTGGCCACCGGGGTAGGCGTACGAGACGCCCTCGATCCGCAGGTCCCCGCGGAGGCGAAGGGGGTCGATGTCCACCGGGTCGCTGGGCGCGGCCACCTCCGGATCGAGGTCGAGATAGCCGAAGACCCGGCTGAAGAGGGCCATCGAGGCGATCCACGAGGCGCCGACGTTGAGCAGCCCCATGATCGGGCGGAAGATGCCTGCCTGCAGCGTCGTGAAGGCGATGATCGTGCCGATCGTCATGCCGCCGCTCGTGGCGGGCAGTCCCGCGGCCAGGTAGATCAGCGCGGGGATCGCGGCGAAGACGATCGACATCGTCGCCATCCGCCAACGGCCGGCGAGCTCGGAGCGCACCTCGAGGCCGACGAGGTCGGTCGAGGTCTCGGCGAAGAGCCGGGCGCCGCGCTCGGAGGCGCCCAGGGTCTTCGACAGCAGCGCACCGCTCACCGACAGCTCCTCGGTGACCTGCGCCTGCAGGTCGGCGAGCCGCCGCTGGCGCCGGGCGGTGATCTCCCTTCGTGCGAAGGCCACCTTGCGCGTGGTCCAGATGGCCGGGGGCAGCACGAGGAGGGAGAAGAGCGAGAGCCGCCAGCTCAGGGCGACCATCGCGACGGCGGTCGCGACCGCCGTCGTGAGGTTGGAGGCGATCGAGACCGCGGTGCTCGTGACGATCGACTGCATGCCGGCGACGTCCTGCGTGATGCGGGACTGGATCTCGCCGGAGCGGGTGCGGGTGAAGAAGCTCATCGCCTGTCGCTGCAGGTGGGTGAAGACGTCGGTGCGCAACCGGTGCATGACCGCCTGGCCCACGCGCGTGGAGATCCAGGTCTGCTGCACGCCGATGAGGGCGGTCGCGATCGTCACGAGGAGCATGCCGCCCACGGTGAGGAGGAGGAGCCGGACGTCCTGGCGGGGGAGCGCGTCGTCGATGACCACGCGCAGGAGGAAGGGGGAGGCCATCGAGATCAGCGAGCTCGCGACGATGAGGCCCACGACCGCGGCGACCTGCCAGCGGTAGGGGCGGAAGCAGGAGATGACCCGGCGGGCGCTCACCGGGCTCTCGGCGAGCTGGGCGCGGTCTCGCGGGTCGACGCGGTGCGGTCCGCGGCCGGTCTTGGGGGAGCTCACGGGGGTGTCCATGCGGGCCCCTTTCGTCACAGTCAGTTCGTGATGCTGAGGTTACCTCACTATGAGGTGAGCGGTCAAGATCGCTACCCTTGGGGCATGAGCCCACGCACCCCCGCCCCGGACGGCGACGACCTCGGCGAGCAGCTGCTGCGTGTCGCCCGCCGCCTGCGCCGCGCGTGGCTGGTCGATCTGTCCGCGCACGACCTGTCGCCGCACGAGCTGCGCGCCCTGCGGGTGGCCGCGGACCGCGACGAGGCGCCGCGCCTGCGCGACCTGGCCGATGCCCTGCGCATCGCCCCACGCTCGGTGACCGACGTCGTCGACGCCCTCGAGGCGAAGGGACTGGTCGAGCGACGTCCCGACCCGGCGGACCGTCGGGCGAGCGTCGTCATCGTGACGGACCGGGGCAGCCGCACCCGGGCCGCCGTCCACGAGGCCCGTCGGCGCAGTGTCGCCGGGCAGATGGGCGCGCTCAGCGCGCAGCAGCGCGCGGCCCTGGCCGACGCGCTGACGACGCTCGAGGAGGGCCTGGAGGACCCCCCTTCGCGTGCATTGCCCTAGGGGAATGCAGCCTCAGAAGGCGGAGTGGCCCACATGGACGAGCGCCTGGCGCAGCAGCGCGCCGTGGCCGCCGGCCATCTCGGCGAGCTGACCGGTCTCCCCGGCCTCCTGCGGCGTGAGCCAGGCGAGGTCGAGCGAGTCGTGCTGGGGGGCGCAGTCACCGCGGACCGGGACGATGAAGCACAGCGCCACGGCGTGCTGCCGCGGGTCGTGGAAGGGGGTGACGCCCGGCGTCGGGAAGAACTCGGCGACGGTGAACGGCACGGGCGAGGCGGGGACCGAGGGGAGCGCCATCGGGCCGAGGTCCTTCTCCAGGTGGCGGACCAGGGCGTCGCGCACCCGCTCGTGGTAGTTGACCCGACCGGCGACGAGCTCGCGCTCCATCGTGCCCGTCTCGGAGGCCCGCAGGAGCAGCCCGACGCGGGTGACGTCACCGTTGTCGGAGACCCGCACCGGGACGGCGGCCACGTAGAGGATCGGCACGCGCCCGCGCACGTTGTCCAGCTCCTCGCGGCTCAGCCACGCTTCCTGTCGCTCCACGTCGGTCGGCATGCTCGCCATCCTCGCAGAACCCCCCGAGGTCCTCAGGGCCGGGCGATGCTGCGGAACCCCCTCAGCCGCAGGCTGTTGCCGACGACGAAGACGCTGGAGAAGGCCATCGCCGCCCCGGCGAGCATCGGGTTGAGCAGGCCGAGGGCGGCGACCGGCACCGCGGCGACGTTGTAGGCGAACGCCCAGAAGAGGTTGCCCTTGATCGTGTCGAGCGTCCTGCGCGAGAGGCGGATGGCGTCGACCGCCCCGAGCAGGTCCCCGCGCACGAGCGTGATGTCGGAGGCCTCGATGGCGACATCGGTGCCCGTGCCCATTGCCAGGCCGAGGTCCGCCTGCGCGAGCGCCGGCGCGTCGTTGACGCCGTCACCGACCATCGCGACGGTCCTCCCTTCGCCCTGCAGGCGGGTGACGACGTCGACCTTGCCGCTCGGGAGGACCTCGGCGATGACCTCGTCG
Source organism: Janibacter sp. LM (assembly GCF_039631275.1). Classification (NCBI taxonomy): domain Bacteria; kingdom Bacillati; phylum Actinomycetota; class Actinomycetes; order Micrococcales; family Intrasporangiaceae; genus Janibacter; species Janibacter sp. LM. The sequence goes on along the minus strand of NZ_JBDIVG010000018.1, from coordinate 121,433 downwards.
ATGCCCACCTCCGCGGCGATGCGCCGGGCGACCGCCTCGTTGTCGCCGGTGAGCAGCACCGGCGTCAGGCCGAGCCCGCGCAGGGCGGTGACGGCTCCCGTGCTCGTGGCCCGGACCGTGTCGGCGACCACGAGCAGGCCGCGGGCGGCCCCGTCCCAGCCGACGGCGACGACGGTGCGGCCCGCACCCTCCTGCTCCGCCTTGGTCGCCGCGAGCGCCTGCGTCAACGGCTGCGACCGATCGGCGAGCAGGCTCGCGCGGCCCACGACGACCGCGCGCCCGTCGACGACGCCCTGGACACCCGTGCCCTCGAGGTTGGTGAAGTCCTCGGGCGCCGGCAGCGGACCGACCTCCTCGCTCGCCCCCGCGGCGATCGCCCGCGCGATGGGGTGCTCGGAGGCGTGCTCGAGGGCGCCGGCCAGGCGCAGCAGCTCGGCGCGCTCGACGCCCGACGCGGTGACGACGTCGACGAGGGCCATCCGACCGGTGGTCACGGTGCCCGTCTTGTCGAGGACGATCGTGTCGACCCGGCGCGTGGACTCCAGGACCTCCGGGCCCTTGATGAGCACGCCCATCTGCGCGCCGCGGCCGGTGCCGACGAGCAGGGCCGTCGGGGTGGCCAGGCCGAGCGCGCACGGGCAGGCGACGACGAGGACGGCGACGGCCGCGGTGAAGGCGGCGCTGGCGGGGAGGCCGGCACCCAGCCAGGCGCCGAGGGTCACGACGGCGATCGCGATGACGACCGGCACGAAGACCCCGGAGATCCGGTCGGCGAGGCGCTGCACCTCGGCCTTGCCGGTCTGCGCGTCCTCGACGAGCCGGGCCATCTGGGCCAGCTGCGTGTCCGACCCGACGCGGGTCGCGCGCACGATGATCCGTCCGCCGGCGTTGACGGTCGCGCCGGTCACGGCATCGCCCTCGGTGACCTCGACGGGCACGGACTCACCGGTGAGCATCGACGCGTCGACGGCGGAGGTCCCGCTCGTGACGACGCCGTCGGTGGCGATCTTCTCCCCGGGGCGCACGACGAAGTCGTCGCCGACGCGCAGCTCGTCGACCGGGACCATCACCTCGGTGCCGCCGCGCAGCACGGCGACCTCCTTGGCACCGAGCTCGAGCAGGGCGCGCAGCGCGGCGCCTGCCCGGCGCTTCGAGCGCTTCTCGAAGTACCTCCCGGCGAGGATGAAGAGGGTGACCCCTGCCGCGACCTCGAGGTAGATGTTGCCGGCGCCGTCGGAGCGCTCCACGGTCAGCTCGAACGGGTGCGTCATGCCCGGCTCGCCGGCGGTCCCGAGGAAGAGCGCGTAGAGCGACCAGAGGAAGGCCGCGAGCGTGCCCATCGAGATGAGCGTGTCCATCGTGGCGGCGCCGTGGCGCAGGTTGGCCCAGGCGGCCCGGTGGAAGGGCCAGGCCCCCCAGACGACGACCGGGGCGGCCAGGGCGAGCGAGGCCCACTGCCAGTGCTCGACCTGCAGTGCCGGGACCATCGCCATCGCGATGACCGGCGCGGACAGGACCGCGGTCCCGACCAGACGATGACGAAGGGAGGTCAGCTCGGGGTCGTCGTCGGCGCCGGTGTCCTCGCTCGAGCGGACGTCCGGTGCCGGCAGCGCGGCGGTGTAGCCGGCCTTCTCCACCTCGGCGACGAGGAGCGCGGGGTCGTACCCCTCGGGTGCGCTGACCCGCGCCTTCTCCGTGGCGTAGTTGACGGTCGCGGAGACCCCGTCGAGCTTGTTGAGCTTGCGCTCGATGCGGTTGGCGCACGAGGCGCAGGTCATCCCGCCGATCAGGAGCTCGTGGTCGGGGCCGGTCGCGGTGGGGGCTTCGGTGCTCATCGGGTCTCCTCTGCGGCATCGATCACGAAGGTGGCCGTGCGGACCTCGTCGTCGACCCGGAAGTCGAGGTACAGCAGGTAGCGCCCGGCGGTCGGGGTCTCAGCGGTGAAGTCGATGCCGGGGCCGGCGGTCGCGCCGGCACCCGGCTCCTTGCCCCGGGCGTGGACGTGGAGGTAGGCGAGGTCGCCCTCGCGCAGCGCGACGAGGTGGCCGAAGGCGCCGAGGTAGGGCTGCACGTCGGTGACGGGGCGTCCGTCCCGCTCGATCGAGACGGTGAGGTCGGTGGCCGTGCCGGCCTCGAGCTCGCCGTCGATGGTCACGGTGTACCCGTCGACCTCGTCGGTGCGCGAAGGGCGTTGCGCGACGGGCGTGTACGCGCCGGTGACGTCGACGGTCCGACTCAGGGTGACCCCCTTCGCCGACGTGCCGCCGGGGGTGAAGTCGGCGTAGACGCGGTGGGTGCCGCCCTCGTCCCAGGTCCACGGGAGGGACCACGTGCCGCTCTCCCGGTCGAGTCGGGGGTGCTCGTGGCGGTAGCCGGAGCCGTCGCTGCGCACGACGACGAGGTGGAGGTCCTGCTCGTGCGCCCGCGTGTACTGCGTCAGGGGCTCGCCGTGCGCGTCGAGCACGCGGAAGGACAACGTGCCCGCCGAGCCGGTGCGGGTGGGCGCCCTCACGGGGGAGAGGCGGTAGCCGTCGGCCTCCAGCGAGACGCCGGTCGGCGCGTGGTCCGCTGCGTCGGCTGCCTCGTGGGGCGGGGCGTCGGCGTGGGTGTCGACGTGGCTCGGCTCGGGCTCGGACCAGCGGGCGACGACCTCGTCGGGCACGGCGGCGCCGGCGATCCCGTAGGACGCGCCGAAGGCCACCACCAGGCCCGCGCCGTAGGCGGCGAGGCGGGCGCCCGCCTCCATCAGGCCCGCACCGCCGTGTAGCCGGCCTCCTCGACGGCGGCGAGGACCGCGGCGTCGTCGACGGAGTCGTCGGCGGTGACGAGCAGGCGGCCGCTCTCGTGGCTGACCTCGATGCCCTGGACGCCGGGGATCTCGCCGACCTCCTCGCGGACGGACATCTCGCAGTGGCCGCAGGTCATCCCGGTCACGGTGTACTCGGTGGCGCTCATCGTCGTCTCTCCTGGCTCGGTCGAACTACCCCGAGGGGGTATCGGGTGGGACCAACCGTATACCTCGTGGGGGTATTCCCGCCACCGCCTCAGGGCCGGGAGAAGGAGGCCCGCCGCGCGGCCCGCCGCAGGGCACCGAGGACCGGTCGGCCGGTGAGGGCGATGAGCACGACGTTGGTGACCGCCCGACCGAGGTCCCACGCCAGGGACGTCGCGAGCGAGAAGGCGAGGAAGCGCCGCAGGTTGTCCGCGACCGGGTCGCCCGCGACGAAGGCCAGCGCAGCCTCCCCCTGGGCGGTGAAGGGCCAGAATGAGAAGTTGAGCGCCGCCCCGTAGAGGAGCCCGGTGACCACGCCGTACGCGGACAGCAGCACGATCTCGGCGCCTCCCTTCGCCCGGGGCAGCAGGCCGGCGCCCATCCCGACCCACGAGGCGGCGAGCATCTGGAAGGGCAGCCACGGACCCACCCCGGCGGTGATGAGCGCGCTCGCCGCGAGCGTCGTCGCGCCGAGGACGAAGCCGAAGCCGGGGCCGAAGACCCGGCCGGAGAGGATCAGCAGGAAGAAGACCGTCTCGAGCCCGGCGCTCCCGCCCCCGAGCGGACGAAGGGCGGCCCCCACCGCCGAGAGCACGCCGAGCATCGCGATCGCCTTGGTGTCGAGACCGCCGTCGCCGACCTCGGCGAGGACGACCGCGAGCACCCCGATCAGGACCGCGGCGAAGACGAGCGGGGCGTCCCCGCCGTGCGACAGCCCGCTCTCGGGCGTGATGACGAGCGGCCAGAGGAAGGCGAAGAGCCCGACGACGCTCGTCAACCCGATCGCCGCGACGGCGCGTGGTCGCAGCACGACCGCGGTCGAGCTCACGGTCGACCCACCGCGGCGCGCACCTGCGCGACCGTGAGGAGCGGGGCCGGCGCGAGCACCTTGGCCACCTGCGGGGCGAAGGCGGGGGAGGAGACGACCACATCGGCGGTGGGGCCCTGCGCGATGACCTCGCCGTCGGCCATGACGACGACCCGGTCGGCGGTCTCGGCGACGAACTCCACGTCGTGCGTCGACAGCAGGACCGTGCGGCCCCGGTCCGCGACGGCGCGCAGCGCGCGCGTCAGGGCGGTCTTGGCCGTGTAGTCGAGACCGCGCGTCGGCTCGTCGAGCAGGACGACGGTGGGGTCGGCGCTCAGCTGCACCGCGAGGACGAGGGCCAGGCGCTGCCCCTCGGACAGGTCGCGCGGGTGCCGCTGCGGCGGGATGCCCGGCGCGATGGTCTCGAGCAGGGCGGCGCAGGTCCCCACGGGGGCGTCCGCGTCGAGGTCGGCGCGCTCGCACTCCCCGCCGACGGTCTCGAGGTAGAGCAGGTCGCCGGGCGTCTGCGGGACGAGGCCGACGACGCCGCGCCGGGCCGCGGGGGCGAGCGTCACCGGGTCCTCCCCGTCGACCGCCACTGTGCCGGCGGCGCGCGCGCCCGACCCCTGCAGGGCCCACATCAGCGAGGACTTGCCGGCACCGTTGCGCCCCATGAGGGCCGTGATCGCCCCAGCGGGCAGCGTCAGGTCGACCGCGTCGACGGCGACCAGGGCGCCGTGGCGCACGGTCACCCCCTTCGCCGTGATGCCGGCCGGGAGGCTGGGGGCGGGCGCGGGGGCCGGCCACCCGCCCAGCTCGCGACGAAGGGGGCCCGCCGCGCGTCGGGCGTCACGCACGGACAGGGGCAGTGGGGTCCACCCGGCCCAGCGCCCCAGCTCGACGACGGGAGGAGCGACGGTCGAGCCGACCATGATCCGTGCCGGGTCGCCGTGCTCGACGCGGCCGTCGACGACGTGCACGACCGAGTCGGCGTGGTGGATGACGCGCTCGATGCGGTGCTCCGCGACGACGACCGTCGTCGACAGGTCGTGCACGAGGCGGGAGATCGCGGCGAGCACGTCCTCCGCCGCGGTGGGGTCGAGCGCCGAGGTCGGCTCGTCGAGGACGATGACGCGCGGGTGGAGGGTGAGGACGGCACCGATCGCGACCCGCTGCTGCTGTCCGCCGGAGAGGTCGCGCAGCGGGGCATCGCGCAGGTCAGCGATGTCCATGACGTCGAGGGCCTCCTCGACCCGGCGCCGCATCGTCTCCGGGGGCAGGCCGAGCTGCTCCATGCCGTAGGCGAGCTCGGCCTCGACGGTCTCGGTGACGAACCCGGCGAGCGGGTCCTGCCCGACGACGCCCACGATGTCGGCGAGGTCGCGGGGACGGTGCGTGGCCGTGTCGCGCCCGGCGACGAGGACCCGGCCCTCGAGGTGGCCACCGGTGAAGTGCGGCACGAGCCCGTTGATCGCGCCGAGCAGGGTCGACTTGCCGGAGCCGGTGCGGCCGACGACGAGCGCCAGCTCGCCCTCGTCGATCGTCAGGTCGACGTCGCGCAGCGCGGGGGCGTCGGCGCCGTCGTAGGTGATCGTCACGCCGTCGAGGACGACGGCGGGCTCGGGTGACCAGCTCATGCGTGGCTCCTCCCGGTCGTGGTCGTGGTCGTGCCGGTCGCGCGGGCGGCGCGGGTGCGGTGCACGGGCGGGGGCGGGGTGAGCGCGGCGGGCAGCGTCGCGACGAGCAGGCCGAGGGTGAGGAGCCAGGGCAGCTGCGGCGGCCCGAGGGGGGCGAGCGGCATGGTGAGCGCGGCCGGTTCCCAGCGGACGCTGGCCAGCGCGGCGACCGCGGCCAGCACGCCGCAGGCCGCGGTGAGCGTCTCGGGGGTCCGCCAGGGGGAGGGGCGGTAGGGCGTGCGGGAGACGGCGAGCGACCCGCTGCGCAGGCCGAGGGCGCCGAGCGCGACGCCGACGAGCAGCATCGGGGTCCCGACCCACTCGGGGCTCGTCGCGTCGAGGACCCCGTAGCTGCCGACGGCCGTGCACAGCAGGCCGCCGAGCGTGAGCAGACCGGTCGTGCGGTGGCGGGCGGGGGAGACCGCGCCGCGGCGCCCGTAGCCGCGCGAGTCCATCGACGCGGCGAGCGAGAGGGAGCGCTCGAGCGTGTCCTCGAGGACCGGCATCGCGACCCGCCGGAAGGCGCGCAGCCCCCGTGCGGCGTCGCCGCGCAGCAGCCGGGCCCGGTGGACCCGTCGCGCGGACTCGGCCAGTTGGGGCGCCACGCTGATCGCGACGACGATCGCCGTCCCGATCTCCTGCAGGGCGCCGGGGAGCGCGGCGAGCAGCCGCTTGGGGTCGGCGAGCGCGTTGGCGGCGCCGATGCACAGGATCATCACCGCGAGCCGCAGCCCCTCGAAGAGCGCCCCGAGCAGGCCCTCGAGCCGCACGTCACCGAGCAGGTCGATCCCCGCGGCCCAGCCCGGCAGGCCGATCGTCGGCAGCGGCAGGACGACGATCTCGCCGTACTTGAGCCCGACGAGCACGTGCAGCACGAGCCGCAGCCCGATGATGAACCCGCCGAGGACCGCGTAGAGCCGGAAGGCGCGGCCCCACGGCGAGTCGGTGCGGCGCGCGACGACGACGAGGGTCACGGCGGCCGCGGCGAGCAGCAGCACGAGCGGGTTGGTCGTCTGCGAGACCGCCACGGCCAGCCCGATGGCCCAGAGCCACCAGGCTCCCGGGTGGAGGGCGCGTGCGATCGGTGGGGTCACGAAGGGGGTCAGCCCGCGCGTCGACGTGCGGCCACCGCAGCGGCGCCCCCACCGAGGGCGAGGAGCAGGCCGCCACCGATGACGGTCGGCAGCAGGGCGCCGCCCCCGCCGCCAGAGGTGTCCGCGCCGGCCGCCACCGTCGCGTCCGAGGAGGTCGTGGACGAGGCGGACGTCGGGGGCTGGGTCGAGGACGTCGACGTGGTCGACGACGTCGTGCCCTTCGACGTCCGCGAGGGCTTCGACGCCCGTGAGGAGGACGTCGCCGACGAACCGCTGTCACGGGTGGTGGTCGACGAGGTCGAGAGGGCGGTGCTGCCGGTCGTCCGGCCCGAGGTCGGTGCCGCCGTGCCGCCCGGGTCCGGGGTGCTGGTGCTCGTCGGGTCCGTGGCGGTCGAGGGGTCACCGCCCCCGGACGTGGGCCGGGGCGCGGCCGTCGTGCGGGGCGCGTCGGCCGTCGCACGAGCGGTCGGTTGCGAGGAGGTCGTCGGGGCCGTGGCCGTGGGTGCGGGGGCGGGTGGCGCGACGCTCGGCGACTGGCTGGAGCCCAGGCGGAAGCCGACCGAGGTACCCGGCGCCGGGTCGTACTCGTAGATCCCCCTCTGCGAGTACTGCCAGGAGCCCCCCGCCGGCGCGTGGAAGAAGGCCCAGTACTGGCTCGCGGGAGGCATGCGCACGCACGAGGTGCTGGGCACGCCGTTGATCTGGCACACGGCCCCCGGCTGGGTCTGGACCTGCTGCACGCTGAAGCCCGCGGCGGTCAGCGCCGCACCCGCAGAGGCGGGGTCACCCGAGGCGCACCGCACGTCGGTCGAGGACCCGTAGTCCACGACGACGTTCACCCCGCTGCCGCCCGAGCAGGGCGCCGCCTGGGCGGGGGCGGCCAGCGTGAGGCCGGCCCCGCCGACGACCAAGGAGGTGCCGAGGGCGGCGAGCAGCCGCCGCATCAGCGCACCCGCTCTCCGACCCGACGACGGGTCACGAGGGTCGCGCCGGCGGCCGTGGCCGCAGCGCCGAGGCCGAGGGCCCACGCCGGCCAGCCGGCCGAGGGGGCGGTCACGCCGTCGGTCTGGACGACCGCGGGGATCTCCGGCTGCTGCGGGGCGGCGCCGGTGTCGGTGTCCGTACCGCTGCCGCCGCTGCCGCCGCTGCCGTCGGTGTCGGTGTCGGTGTCGTCGGTGCCGGTGCCGTCGGTGCCGTCGTCACCGGAACCGTCGGTGTCGTCGCCACCGGGAGCGGGGGTGTCGCAGCCGGTGTCCGGGGTGGCGGCGGCCTGCCCGGCCGAGGTCACAGTCGCGTACGACTGGTCGGTCAGGCCGAGCAGGGCCTGGGCGGTCGAGCGGGTGATGGTCCCGTCGGGGGCGGCGGAGGCCCCCTTCGCCACGGCGGCGTCGAAGTCGGCGCGGTTGTACGCGATGCCGCCGGCGAGGGCCGGGGTGGCGCAGTCGAAGGTCAGCGCGTCGACGTACCCGAGCGCGCTCGCCCGGGCGTCGTCACGACCGGCGAGCCGGAAGGCGACGGCCGCGAGGCCGGTGCTGTTGGAGTTGGCGCCCTCGGTCGTGGCGCCGCCGCCGACACCGCCGTCGGAGCCCTGCCGGGACTCGAGGTAGTCCGCGGCCTCCTGCACGACGGCCTCCTGCCCCCCGACGACGTCGAGGGCCTGGACGGTGAGGGAGGTGGCGTCGGGGTCGGAGACGCAGCCGTCGGCGAACTCGAGGCTGAAGCCGCCGTCGTCGCACTGCTGCGACAGGAGGGTCTCGACCGAGGCCGTGGAGGGGGTGGCGCCTGCGCGCGTCAGGCCGATGACCCCGAAGGCCTGGCCGAGCGTGTTGGAGTAGTCGCCCCACTGGGACTGGTCGGAGAAGCGGCCGTCGGCGTCCTCGAGGGACTGCAGCTGGGCCACGAGGTCGACGCCACCGAGGGACCGCGGGTCGAGCCCACGGGCGCTGGCGAACGTGAGCAGCTTGGCGGTCGCGGCCGAGTAGACCTCGTCGCCGTACCCGTAGTACGTGCCTGCGTTGGCGACGACGTAGTCGGTCGCGGCGGCGGAGGCGTCCCCGCCGGAGCCCGCGGCGCTCATGCCGAGCACCCCGTCGATCGTCAGGCCGAGGTCGTCGAAGGTCTGCCCGCCGGACTCGACGGTCAGCCGGTCACCGCCGTCCGCCAGACGGTCGGCGAGGTAGGCGACGGAGTCCGCGGGTGCGGCCGCGCTCGCGGTGGGGGCGAGGGCGAGGCCGAGGGCGCCGACCGAGGCCGTGGTGGCGAGGGTGCGCAGGAGACGCATGGGAGCGTGCCTTTCGGGCTTGGGACGGTATGCCGTTGACCCGGGCGCGATGCGTCGGGCTCGACCCGCTGTCCACGGCGGGTGATGGCGGAGCCACACGTCGTCTCAGGTGCTCCGGCTCGCCACGAGGCTCACGGTTGCGGGACAGCGCCGGACTCGCACCGGCTTCCCCCGAGGGACGCTGGGGTGAGTCTACCCGCGCGCCGCAAGCCCTTACACTGGTCCCTGCAGGCGCCTGAGCCGTCATCACCGGCGAGCCTTCCGGAAGAACGGGACCACGACCCACGCGGGCCGCGCTCCTCACTAGACCCGGACGGGTGGTCACGTCACGACCGAAGGACCAAGAGCGGTCTGCTCCCGACGCGTGCGAAGGGGGTGGACAAGCGGGGTGGTACCGCGGTGGCCGCAGTCGCATCAGACCCAGGCCGTCGTCCTCGTGGCACAGCCGAGACGACCACCCCGAGCACCCCGGAGCCGCCGCGATGACCTACCCCAAGGTCTCCACCACCGACGCGACCACCGTCGCCGCCTCCCCGAGCTTCCCCGAGATCGAGAAGCACGTCCTGAGCTACTGGGACGAGGACCAGACCTTCCAGGCCTCGATCGACGCGCGCGACCCGGGCGAGGACGGGGCCAACGAGTTCGTCTTCTACGACGGACCCCCCTTCGCCAACGGCCTGCCGCACTACGGGCACCTGCTCACCGGCTACGTCAAGGACGTCGTCCCGCGCTACCAGACGATGCGCGGCAAGCGCGTCGAGCGCCGCTTCGGCTGGGACACGCACGGCCTGCCCGCCGAGCTCGAGGCGATGCGGCAGCTCGGGCTGAAGACGACCGACGAGATCCGCGAGCTCGGCATCGAGAAGTTCAACGCCGCCTGCCGCGAGTCGGTCCTGAAGTACACCGGGGAGTGGCGCGACTACGTGACCCGGCAGGCGCGCTGGGTCGACTTCGACAACGACTACAAGACCTTCAACCCCGGCTTCATGGAGTCGGTCATCTGGGCCTTCAAGTCGATGTACGACAAGGGCCTGGTCTACGAGGGCTTCCGCGTGCTGCCGTACTGCTGGCAGGACGAGACGCCGCTGTCCAACCACGAGCTGCGCATGGACGACGACGTCTACCAGCAGCGCCAGGACCCGGCCGTCACCGTCGGTCTGCGGATGCACACGACCGGCGAGGACCCGGTGCTCGACGGTGCCCACCTGCTCGTGTGGACGACGACGCCGTGGACCCTGCCGAGCCACCTCGCCGTCATGGTGGGCACCGAGATCGACTACGTCGTCGTCGAGGCGCCGGTCCCCGGCGTCGAGGGGGAGGTCGCCAAGTACCTCCTCGCCGAGGCGCGCCTGGGCCACTACGCCCGTGAGCTCGGCGAGGAGCCGGTCGTGCTCGGTCGGTACACGGGCGGCCAGCTGCTCGGCCGCACCTACGAGCCGCCGTTCTCGTACTACTCCGGGCACGCCAACGCCTTCCGCGTCGTCGCTGCGGACGACGCGGTGACGACGACCGACGGTTCCGGCTTGGTCCACACCGCCGGCGCCTTCGGTGAGGTCGACAAGGAGGTGACCGACCGCGAGGGCATCGAGGCGGTCATGCCCGTCGCCAAGGACGGCACCTTCACCGCGCCCGTGAGCCACTACGCCGGCCTGCTCGTCTTCGACGCCAACGGCCCGATCATCGACGCGCTCAAGGCGACCACCCGCGGCGAGCCCACCGACGCGGTCACGCCGGGCACGATCCTGCTGCGTCGGGAGTCCTACGAGCACTCCTACCCGCACTGCTGGCGTTGCCGCCAGCCGTTGATCTACAAGGGCGTCGAGTCCTGGTTCGTCGAGGTCACGGCGATCAAGGACCGGATGCTCGCCAACAACGAGCAGATCACCTGGGTGCCCGGGCACGTCAAGCACGGGCAGTTCGGCAAGTGGCTGGAGAACGCGCGCGACTGGTCGATCACCCGCAACCGCTTCTGGGGCAGCCCGGTGCCGGTGTGGAAGTCCGACGACCCCGCGTACCCGCGCATCGACGTCTACGGCTCCTTCGAGGAGATCGAGCGCGACTTCGGGCGGCTGCCGAGGGACCCGGAGAACCCGGACGTGCCGGACCTGCACCGCCCCTTCGTCGACGAGCTGACCCGCCCCAACCCGGACGACCCGACCGGCCGGAGCACGATGCGCCGCGTCGAGGACGTCCTCGACGTGTGGTTCGACTCCGGGTCGATGAGCTACGCGCAGGTGCACTACCCCTTCGAGAACGCGGAGTGGTTCGAGCACCACTTCCCGGGCGACTTCATCGTGGAGTACATCGGCCAGACCCGCGGCTGGTTCTACACGCTGCACATCCTGGCCACCGCGCTCTTCGACCGGCCGGCCTTCTCCTCCGTCATCAGCCACGGCATCGTCCTGGGCAACGACGGGCACAAGATGAGCAAGTCCCTGCGCAACTACCCGGACGTCTCCGAGGTCTTCGACCGCGACGGCGCCGACGCGATGCGCTGGTTCCTCATGAGCAGCCCGATCCTGCGCGGCGGCAACCTCGTCGTCACCGAGCAGGGCATCCGCGAGGGTGTGCGCCAGGTGCTCATCCCGCTGTGGAACAGCTACTCGTTCTTCACGCTCTACGCCAACGCGCTGGGCGGGGCCGACGGGTCCGGCTACGAGGCGAAGTGGTCGACGGCGTCGTCGGACCCGCTCGACCGCTACCTGCTGGCCAAGCTGCGCGAGTTCGTCGAGGACGCGACCGCCCGGATGGACGTCTACGACATCGCGGGTGCCTGCGACAGCACGCGGACCTTCACCGACGTGCTGACCAACTGGTACATCCGGCGCAGCCGCGAGCGGTTCTGGGCGACCGGTGCAGACCGGACGGACGCCGAGGCCGCCTGCGACACGCTCTACACGGCGCTCGAGGTGCTCTGCCGTGTCGCCGCCCCCCTTCTCCCGCTCACGACCGAGGAGATCTGGCGCGGTCTGACCGGGGAGCGCTCGGTGCACCTCGCCGACTGGCCACAGGCGCAGGACCTGCCGGCCGACCACGAGCTCGTCGTCGCGATGGACACCGCGCGCGCGGTCTGCAGCTCGGCGAGCGGCCTGCGCAAGGCCAACAAGCTGCGCAACCGGCTGCCGCTGCGCGACCTCACGGTCGTCGTGCCCGAGGCCGCGCGGCTGACGGCCTTCGGCGCGATCGTCGCCGACGAGGTCAACGTGCGCCAGGTGAGCCTGCTCGACATCACCGACCCGGCCGCGCAGGAGTTCGGCGTGAGCCAGCGGCTCGCGGTCAACGCCCGCGCCGCCGGACCACGCCTGGGCAAGCAGGTGCAGGTCGCGATCAAGGGTTCCAAGACCGGGGACTGGTCGGTCGCCGAGGACGGCACCGTCACCGCCGGCGGGATCGAGCTCGTCGAGGGCGAGTACACGCTCGAGACCGTCGCCGCCGATGACGAAGGGAGCCAGCGCGCCACCGCCATGCTCCCCGGGTCCGTGGGCGGGTTCATCGTCCTCGACACCGAGGTCACCGACGAGCTCGCCGCCGAGGGGCTGGCCCGCGACGTCGTCCGGGCCGTGCAGGACGCCCGCAAGCAGGCCGGTCTGGAGGTCTCGGACCGGATCAGCCTGACGATCACCGGCTCGCAGCCGGTGTGGGAGGCGACGGTCGCCCACCAGGGGCTCATCGTCGACGAGACCCTGGCGGGCCAGTTCGGCTCGGCGCCGAACCTCGAGGCGCTGCCGCTGGGCGATGGCGTCGTCGAGACCGAGCTCTCGGGCAACGAGAGGGTGCGGGTCAAGGTCACCCGCCTGTGAGGCCCCGATGATCAACGGCATCCTCTGGGTGCTCGGGTGCCAGCTGGTGGGCGAGGTCCTCGTCCGCGCGCTCGGCATCTCGATCCCCGGCCCGGTCGTGGGGATGGTGCTCCTCTTCGGGGTCCTCTCCCTGCGCCGGCCGGGGGAGACCTCGGGCACCCTGCGCTTCGCCGACGGGCTGCTGCGCCACCTCCAGCTCTTCTTCGTCCCGGTGACGGTCGGGATCATGGTCCACGCCTCCGAGATCGCCCGGCAGTGGCTGCCGATCGGCGGCGGTCTCGTGGTCTCGTGGGCCGCCGGCCTGGTCACCGTGGCGCTGCTCGCCTCGTGGCTCACGCGTCGTCGCGGGGAGGACGTCCATGGGTGACGCCCTGGACTTCCTGCGTGACTCGCCGGTCACGTGGGTCTTCGTCACCCTGCTGGCCTACCGGGCGGGTCTGTGGCTGCGTGCCCGCACGCACGGGCACCCGCTCGCCCAGCCCGTGCTCGTCGCGGCCGGGCTCGTCATCGCCCTGCTCGCGCTGCTGGGCATCGACTACGACACGTACATGACCGGGGGGTCGCTGGTGCACCTCGTCCTCGGTCCCGCCACCGTGGCTCTCGCGGTGCCGCTGCACCGGCAGGCCCACCACCTGCGCGACATGGCCGTGCCGCTCGCGGTCGCCCTGCCCGCCGGCGCGCTGGTCTCCATCGGCTCCGCGGTGCTCACCGTGCGCGCCCTGGGGGGCGGGGAGGCGCTGGCCAACACCATCGCCCCCAAGGCGGCGACCACACCCGTGGCCATCGCGATCGCCGACAGCATCGGTGGTGTGCCGGCGCTCGTCGCGGTCTTCACGATGTTCGCCGGGATGCTCGGCGCCGTCCTCGGGCCGTGGGCGCTCGACCGGATGGGCGTGCAGGACCGGCGGGTCCGCGGCTTGGCGATGGGAGCCGTGTCGCACGGAGTCGGCACCTCTCGCTCGCTGCACGACAGCATCGTCGAGGGCGCCTTCGCCGGGCTCGCGATGGGTCTGACCGCGCTGCTGACGAGCATCCTCGTGCCGGTCGTCGTCGCGCTGCTCTGACCCCTGCATTCCCATAGGGCAATGCAGACGAGCGGTCGCCGGGGGTTGCATTCCCCTAGGGCAATGCAGACGAAGGGGGGAGGTCGCCCGCGCGGGCGACCACCCCCCGGCGTCCGCCCGGGGCAGACGGCCGCGGCCGGCCGCGGCCGTCTGCCCCGGGCGGACGCCGGGGGGTGGTCGCCCGCGCGGGCGACCTCCCCCCTTCGTCCGCCCGGGTCAGAGGGCCTCGGCCTGCCGCTGCCAGACCTGCTCCTCCATCGGCCGGCCGGTCTCGAGCACCGACTTGATGCCGGAGAGGACCCACGGCCAGCCGCCACCGCCGGCGCCCGACGGGTCGGGGTTGCCGGCGACCTGGCTCGCCGTCTGCGGTCGACCGGTGAGGTCGTGGGTCAGGGTGAGGCGGGTGGCGCCGTCGGCGGTGGCCTCGATGTCCCACGTGACGGTGCCCGGCTCCTCGTCCTGGATCCAGGTCGGTGCCCAGGTCTGCACGAGGCGACGCGGCGGGTCGGCCTCGAGGACCTCGCCGGTGACGACGACCTCGGGCATGCCCATGGACCTCATCTCCTCGCTCGCCCGGTGCTCGTAGTGGCCGCCGGGGGTCAGGTCGTAGGAGACGTCGCCGGTGTACCCGTAGAGACGGCTGAACTCGGGGGTGGTGATCGCCTCCCACACGCGCTCCGGGGTGGCGTTGATGAAGATGCGGTGGATCTGGATGTCGCTCATGACTGGTCCCTGTCCTTTTCCAAGACACGTTTGAGGTCGAGCAGCGCGGAGGCCCGCGCGGCCGTGTACTTGTCGATCCAGCGGTCGTGGATCGCCCGGATCGGGACGGCGTTGAGGAAGTGCAGCTTGCTCCGCCCCTGCTTGCGGGTGACGACGAGATCCGCTTCCTCGAGCAGCCGCAGGTGCTTGGCCACCCCGAACCTCGTCATCTCCCAGCGCTCTCGCACGACCTCCTCGAGCTCGGACTGGGTGCGCCCGTCCTGCTCGTGGAGCGCGTCCAGCAGGGCCCGGCGGACGGGGTCCGCCAGGGCCTTGAAGACGAGGTCGTCGGTCACCCCACCGAGGATAGGTGACTATTTAGTCACCTGTCAATGGTCGAGGTCGGGAGTGCGGCGGACCGGACGTGCGGGACGACGAGCGGGGTGCCCGACCGGGGGTCGTCGACGACGTCGGCGGCCAGGCCGAAGACCTCACGCACGAGCTCCGCGGTGAGGACCGAGGTGGGGTGGCCGTCGCCGCGGATCCTCCCTTCGCTCATCACCACGAGACGGGAGGCGAAGCGAGCCGCCTGGTTGAGGTCGTGCAGCACGGCGACGACCGTGCGGCCCTCGCGGTTGAGCTCGGCGAAGAGCTCGAGCAGCTCGTACTGGTGGGCGATGTCGAGGAAGGTCGTCGGCTCGTCGAGCAGGATGACCTCGGTGTCCTGCGCGAGCACCATGGCGACCCACGCGCGCTGGCGCTGACCGCCCGAGAGAGTGGCGACCGGGGTGTCGGCGAGGTCGCCCAGGTGGGTCCGCTGCAGCGCGGCCGCGATGGCCCGGTCGTCGTCGGGGGACCACTGCCGCAGCAGGGTGTGGTGCGGGTGCCGACCGCGGGCGACGAGCTCGGCGACGGTGATGCCCTCGGGGGCGACCGCGCTCTGGGGCAGCAGCGAGATCCGTTGCGCGACAGCGCGTCCACGCATCCGGTGCACGTCCTCGCCGTCGATCTCGACGCGGCCGGCCGAGGGCCGGTTGACCCGGCACAGCGCCTTGAGCAAGGTCGACTTGCCGCAGCCGTTGGGTCCGACGACGACCATGAAGTCACCCTGCTCGATCGCCAGGTCGAGCGAAGGGATGACCGGCTCGCCCCCGTAGCCGACGGTGACCTGGTGGGCAGCGAGGAGCGTCATGTGGCCTTCTTCCATTCGCCGACGAGCAGGAGGCCGAGGTAGACGCCACCGATCGCCAGGGTGAGGATGCCGACGGGCAGCCCGTCGAGGAGGGGGACCTGCTGGGTGGCGAGGTCCGCCAGGGACAGCAGGAGGGCGCCGGTCACCGCGGACAGCCCGAGCAGTGGCCGGGCGCTGCGGGCCAACCGGCGGGTGATGTGCGGTGCGGTCAGGGCGACGAAGGAGATCGGCCCGGCGACCGCGACGGCACCGCCGGCCAGCAGGACGGACAGGAGCACCGCCCTTCGCCGGACCGCGCCGGAGTGCACGCCGAGCGAGGCGGCGACCTCGTCGCCCATCTCGGTCATCCCGAGCGGCACCGACAGCATCGCCAGGGGAACGGCGGTCACGGCGAGGACGATCCAGATCGTCGCCGCCTGGTCCCAGCCGCGGGCGTTGAGGCTGCCGTTGATGTAGGCCGCCAGCACCGACGACTTGTCCCGGGCCATGACGTAGACGACGTACTGGGTGAAGGCGTAGGCCATCGCCGAGACACCGATGCCGGCGAGCACCATGCGCATCGGGTTGGACAGGCCGGTGCCGGTACTCACGGCCACCAGCCCCACGGCGATCGCGGCGCCGGCCACGGAGCCGGTCACGATCGAGGTGGCGCTGGGCACGAGCAGCCCGACGAAGGCAGCACCGGCGCCTGCACCCGCGCTGACCCCGATGACATCGGGACTGCCCAGGGGGTTGCGGGTCACCGACTGGAAGAGCGCGCCGGAGGCACCGAGCGCTGCACCGGCACCGAGCGCGACGACCAGCCGCGGCCCGCGCAGGTTGCCGAGGACGAAGTTGGCCTTGCCCTGCGCGTCCCCGACCAGGACATCGGCGATGCCTGCCGGCAGCTCCATGACCGGGATGCCGAGCCGCCCCATCGACAACGTCGCCACAGCCGCGCCGACGACCAGGGCGACGAGGACGAGGCCCAGGAGTGCCACCCTTCGGCGCACCGGCAGTCGGACACGGCGACCCAGACCGATGACGGGCTCCGAGGTGGTCCACGGGGTGCTCATGCCGCCCGCTTCCCGAGGCGCCGGACCGCGAGAAGGAGGACCGGTGCCCCCACGAAGGCCGTCACCACCCCCACCATGAGCTCCTGCGGTCGCAGCACGACCCGACCGATGATGTCCGCCCCGAGCAGCACGATCGGGCCGACGAGCAGGCAGGTGATGAGCTGTCGGCGCATGTCCAGGCCGACGAGGGTCCGCACGATGTGGGGGACGGCCAGACCGACGAAGGCGATCGGTCCGACGGCTGCGGTTGCCGCCGCGCAGAGCAGGGTTGCCGCGCCGAGAGCAGCAGTGCGCAGCAGGGTGGTGTTGACCCCCAGGCCGGTCGCGGTCTCCGAGCCCAGGGCGAGGGCGTTGAGGCCGCTCGCCGAGAGCAGAGCGAGGACCAGCCCGACGATGAGGAAGGGGGCGACCGACCGCAGCTGGTCGAGCCCACCGTCACCCAGCGATCCGACGACCCAGAAGCGGTAGCTGTCGAAGTGCTGGGGCATCGACAGTGCGAGCCCCTGGACGTAGGCGCTGAGCACCGCCGCGACGACCGCACCAGCGAGGACGAGGCGCACCAGGCTGGCGCCGCCGCCACCCACCGTGCCGATCGTGTGGACGACGAGCGCCGCGATCCCACCGCCGAGCAGTGCGACCCATGCCGAGGCCGTCGACCCCGTCGCCACGCCGAAGAAGGCGCTCGCGGTCACCATCGCGGCAGCCGCACCGGCGTTGATGCCGAGCAGCCCCGGGTCGGCGAGCGGGTTGGCGGTCACGCCCTGCATCAGCGCCCCCGACAGGGCCAGCGCGACCCCCACCGCAAGCGCGAGCAGGGTGCGCTCGATGCGTGAGTCGAGAACGGTCGCCAGGTAGGTGTCCGGCCGCCCGGTGAGAGCGCCGATCACCTCGGGCAGTGACGTGGACTTGGATCCGACGGCGAGGGAGGCCAAGCAGATGAGGGCGAGCATGACGACGCACCCCACGAGGACCAAGGCGGTCCGTGGGGTGCGTCGTGCGGAGGGCGTGCTCGTCACCAGCCGAGGGTCACTTGCCGTCGGCCTTGGCGACGGCCTTGTCGATCATCTTCGGGTAGCGCTCGAGCGTGTACGGCACGGTGAGCGGGTTGATCATCGACGAGGCGGTGACGAAGGCGTTGTCCTCGCCGGCGACGACCGCGCCCTGCTTGATCGCCGGGATCGAGGCGTAGAGCTTGTTGTCCATCGCCTGCTTCTTGGCCTTCGGATCGCTGTAGAAGGTGAAGATCAGGTCGCTGTCGTTCAGCTTGTCGGCGTTCTCGTAGCCGATGACCGCGGAGTCGGTTCCCTCGGTCTCCTCGAGGGTCTTGACGACCGGGTCGGGCTTCAGCCCGAGCTTCTGCACGATCGCGGCGCGCTGCTCCGTCGGCAGGAAGACACCGAGGGTGTCGGGTGTCGTGTAGACGTACGAGAAGGTGTGCTCGGCCCACTCGGGGTGCTTCTTCGCCTCGTCGGCGAGCTGCTGCTCGAGGTCCTCGACGACACCCCGGGCCTGCTCCTCCTCGCCGAGCGCCTCGCCGATGATCTCGATCTGCTCGTCCCAGTCGGTGCTCCACGCCTTGTCCGGGTAGGCGACGGTCGGGGCGATCTCGCTCAGCGAGTCGTACTGCTCCTGGGTGATGCCGGACCAGGGGGCGAGGATGACGTCGGG
Organism: Janibacter sp. LM; assembly: GCF_039631275.1. Taxonomy (NCBI): domain Bacteria; kingdom Bacillati; phylum Actinomycetota; class Actinomycetes; order Micrococcales; family Intrasporangiaceae; genus Janibacter; species Janibacter sp. LM. The sequence continues at coordinate 103,101 of NZ_JBDIVG010000018.1, read as the reverse complement.
CTCGAGCTCGACGATCTTTTCCAGGTCCAGCTCCTCGCCGGCCCCGACGAACTCCGGGAGCGTGCCCCCTTCGTCCTTGACGGCGTCGTGGACCCACGGCGTGTAGCCGGACTCGTCGGCGGCCCACGCGTACTCCTCCATGCCCACCGGCACGGTGCCGAGGGCGATCGAGGTCTCGGTGGAGCCCTGGCCGAGGGTGACGACCTTCTTCGGCTTCTCGGTGATCTCGGCGGTGCCGAGGGCGGACTCGATGCTCACGGGGAATGCGGAGTCGTCGGAGCCGGACGTCGCGGCGGCGTCGGTGGCGGGGTCCGAGCCGCAGGCGCTCAGGGCGACGGGTGCGGCGACGAGGAGGGCGACACCGGTGGTGCGCAGGCGGGGCAGGGGCATGGCAGAACCTCAGGTCGATGGATGGTTAGGAGAGGCTAACCTACTCAATCGCGCGAGTGAATGGAGGTGTCAGTCCCGTCCGTCGTGGCGGTGCACCCGGTGCCCGTCCCGGTCGAAGATCATGATGACCTCGGCGGGCCCGTCCAGCGCCCCGAAGGAGTGGGGCGTCATCGTCTCGAACTCCGCCGCCTCGTCGGCTTCGACGACGATGGTGCGATCGCCGAGGAGGAGCTGGACCCGGCCCTCGAGCACGAAGAACCAGTCGTGGCCCGGGTGGACGCGCTGCTCCGGTGCGCGGGCGCTCGCCTCGAGGCGCACCTTCATCGCTGCCGTCGAGCCCGTGGCCTTCGTGAGCATCCAGGTCGTGCGTCCGTCCTCCCGGGTCGGCGTCGGGCGGATGACGACGTCCTCGTCGACGTCCTCGGCGAGCAGGGTCTCGACGTCGGTGCGCAGGGCGCGGGCGAGGGGCAGGAGGACGTCGAGGCTGATCGCTCGCTTGCCGGTCTCGATGCGGCTGATCGTCGAGGGGCTGAGGTGGGAGCGCTCGGCCAGGTCGTCGAGCGAGAGCGACTGGGCCGTGCGCAGGCCGCGGAGCCGGGTGCGGACGGTCTGCTCGATCTCGCTCACGGGTCCTCCTGGTCGGGTGCGCCACGGCGGCCTTGCGAATACTGCAAGGGTGTATGCAGCATACGCCAGACCAGCCTACGGTGGACGTCATGAGCACCCAGGGTCACGCCAGCAGCCACTCCGCCCCCGTCATCGAGAGGCAGGTCGACGTCGCCGTCGTCGGCGGGTCCGCCGCCGGCCTGGCCGCGGCCCTGCAGCTCTCCCGCCAGCGCCGGTCGGTCATCGTCGTCGACTCCGGCGAGCCCCGCAACGCCCCGGCCGACCACATGCACAGCTACCTCGGGCACGAGGGACGCTCCCCGGCCGACTTCCTGCGGATCGCCCGCGAAGAGGTGCGCTCCTACGGCGCCGAGGTGCTCACCGGCCGGGCCACCGCGGTGACCCGCGAGGAGGGCGGCTTCCGCATCGAGCTCTCCGGGGGGCACGTCGTGCACGCCCGCCGGGTGGTCGCCGCGACCGGCCTCACCGACGAGCTGCCGGACGTGACGGGTCTCGCCGAGCACTGGGGCGGCGCGGTCATCCACTGCCCGTTCTGCCACGGGTACGAGTCCCGGGACCGGCGGATCGTCTCGATGGTGACGTCGGCGACGGGTCTGCACCCGCTGCCGCTGCTCCGGCAGCTCACCGCCGACCTCACCGTGCTCGTCCACGACGGCGTGGTCGCCGACGCGCCCGAGCTGCAGCAGCTGCGGGAGGCCGGGGTGCGCGTCGTCGTGGCCCGGGCGGAGCGCGTGATCAGCGACGACTCGGGAGCGCTCATCGGGATCCGCCTCGAGGACGGCACCGTCGTCGACGCCGACACCCTCCACGTCATGACGCGGCTGCACGCCCGCGTCGCCCCCTTCGCCGGGGTGGGCCTCATGGCCTGCGAGCACCCGAGCGGCGTCGCCACGTACGTCGAGGCCGACGGCGTGACGGGTGAGACCGCGGTCCCCGGCGTCTACGCCACCGGCACGCTCGCCGAGCCGATGCTCCAGGTCCTGCCGACAGCCGCGGCGGGCAGCCGCGTGGGCAGCATGGTCGGCTTCGACCTGGCCCGCGAGGACATGGAGGCCGCGGCCCGGCCCCTCGCCCACGCCGCGGACTGGGACGGGCGCTACTCCTCCCGCGACCTGCAGTGGAGCGGCAACCCCAACGGCTCGCTCGTCGCGGAGGCCACGGGCCTCGCTCCCGGCAGCGCGCTCGACGTGGGCGCCGGCGAAGGGGGCGACGCCCTCTGGCTCGCCGAGCAGGGCTGGCGGGTGACGGCGAACGACATCTCGACCCTCGCGCTCGAGCGCGTCGGTGCCGCCGCCCGCGACCGCGGCCTCGACATCGTCCTGGTGCAGGCCGACGTCAACGCTGCTGCCCCCTTCGGCTCCGCGCAGCACGACCTCGTGACAGCCGCCTACGCATCCGTCCCGCGGACGCCCGACGGCCGCGGCGTCGCCCACGTGCTCGACGCCGTCGCGCCGGGCGGCCACCTCGTCGTCGTCGACCACGACACGCACGACATGGACGAGACCGCGACGCACGGCGACGCGGACCGGACCCGGCCCTTCGACCACCACGCCTTCGTCGACACCGATGACCTCGTCGCCGCGATCGCCGAGCGACCCGGATGGGTCGTCGAGGTCCACGAGCGCCGGGAGCGCCCGGCCGGCGCGGTCTCCGCGCACCACGTGCACGACGTCGTGCTGCGTGCACGCCGTGGGGCCTGACGATGGGACAATCTGCGGCATGAGCCCCGCCCCCGACGCCGCCCAGCGGCAGGCCGCCGCCGACCTCGAGCTGCGCAAGCGCATGCGCCAGGTGGAGGAGAGCATCCTCGAGCGTGCGCCCGAGCACGACCTGCAGCCCAGCCTCGACCGCATCCGGGCGGTCATGGACCTGCTCGGCGAGCCGCAGCGCACCTTTCCGGCGATCCACGTCACGGGCACCAACGGCAAGACCTCGACCGCGCGGATCATCGAGTCGGTGCTGCGCGAGTCGGGCCTGAAGACGGGACGGTTCACCTCGCCGCACCTGCAGGACATCCGGGAGCGGATCACCATCGGCGGGGAGCTGATCACGCGCGAGGCCTTCCTCGACGCGTGGGCGGACATCGCCCCCTTCGTCGACGCGGTCGACACCCGCTCGGTCGCCGAGGGTGGACCGCGGATGACCTACTTCGAGGTGCTCGTCGCGCTCGCCTACGCGGCCTTCGCCGACGCGCCGATCGACATCGCCATCATCGAGGTCGGGATGGGCGGGTCGTGGGACGCGACCAACGTGCTCGAGGCCGACGTCGCGGTCATCACCCCCGTCGGGCTCGACCACCAGCACTTCCTCGGTGACTCCATCGAGGACATCGCCTCGGAGAAGGCGGGGATCATCCACCCCGGCGCCATCGCGGTGAGCGCCCCCCAGGAGCCCGAGGTCCTGGACATCCTGCGCGAGCGGGCCGAGGAGGTCGGCGCGCAGCTGAAGGTCGAGGGAGCCGACTTCGGGGTCCTCGAGCGCGAGGTCGCGGTCGGCGGCCAGGTCATCTCCCTGCGCGGCCTCGCCGGGGACCACCCCGACCTGCTGCTCAAGCTCCACGGCGCGCACCAGGCGGGCAACGCGGCGCTCGCCGTCGCGGCCGTCGAGGCCTTCCTCGGCGGGGGAGAGCAGCCGCTCGGGGAGGAGGTCCTCGCCGCCGGGCTGGCCACGGCCACCTCGCCCGGTCGTCTCGAGATCGTGCGCCGCAGCCCCACCGTCATCGTCGACGCGGCCCACAACCCGCACGGCGCGGCGGTCCTCGCCGAGGCGCTCAAGGACTCCTTCACCTTCAGCCACCTCGTCGGCGTCGTCTCGATCTTCAAGGACAAGGACGTCGTCGGGATCCTCGAGGCCCTCGAGCCGGCGCTCGACGAGGTCGTCGTCACCCGCTCGACCTCCCCGCGCGCGATGCGTCCCGACCGCCTGGGCGAGATCGCCGGGGAGGTCTTCGGTGACCACCGCGTCACGGTCGTCGACGAGCTGCCCGACGCGCTCGACCGCGCGGCCGAGCTGGCGGACGAAGGGGGAGTCGCCGGCGGTGTCGTCGCGACCGGGTCCATCGTCACCGTCGGTGAGGTGCGCCTGCTCCTCGGCGTGACCGACGTCGAGGAGCCCGTCGCCCCGCCGGTCGAGGTGCCGGTGGATCTCGACGACGAGTGAGCCGCTTACCCTTGACCACCGTGACTCCCGACCAGCAGCCGCGCCCCCAGGGCAAGTTCATGTGGCGGATGCTCGCCACCGTCGTGGGCGGCCAGGCGCTCGTCATCTTCTTCGGCGCCCTGACGAGCCGGGGCCTCGACCCGGACCAGGACGCGGTGATCGCGGGGCTGACCCCCTTCGTCCTGCTCTGCGGCCTGGCCGTCCTCGCGCTCGTCTCCGCGGGTGTGATGAAGCGGCCCTTCGGGCCGGCCCTGGGATGGGTCGTCCAGGTTCTCTCCATCCTGTCGGGACTCTTCGTGCCGATGATGTTCGTCGTCGGTGCGATGTTCGCGCTCCTGTACGGCTACTGCCAGCGCGTGGGCCGACGCGTCGATCGTGAACAGGCCGCCCGCGCCACGACCCAGCAGGAGAGCTGACCTTGGACCTCATCACCGCCATCATCCTCGGGCTCGTCCAGGGGCTCACCGAGTTCCTCCCGGTGAGCTCCAGCGCCCACGTCTCGATCGTCGGGCAGCTGCTCGGGCAGGAGGACCCGGGCGCGGCGTTCACCGCGATCACCCAGCTGGGCACCGAGGCCGCGGTCGTCATCTACTTCTGGCGCGACATCACGACGATCATCCGCAAGTGGTGCCTCTCGCTCGCCGGCAAGGTCGCCAGGGACGACCCGGACGTGCGCATGGGCTGGCTCGTCATCATCGGCACCATCCCCATCGGCCTCCTCGGCATCCTCTTCCAGGACCAGATCGAGACCTCGCTGCGGAGCCTGTGGATCACCGCGACGATGCTGCTCGTCTTCGCCCTCGTCATCATGGCCGCCGAGCGGCTCGGCACCCAGCGCCGCGAGCTGACCGAGCTGTCGTGGAAGCACGGCATCTTCTACGGCCTCTGGCAGGCCCTGGCCCTCGTGCCGGGGGTCTCCCGCAGCGGCGGCACGATCGCCGGCGGTCTCTTCATGGGCTACACCCGTGAGGCCGCGGCCCGATACAGCTTCCTCCTCGCGATCCCCGCGGTCATCGCCTCGGGCGGCCTGCAGGTCGTCAAGATCGCCGGGGGAGAAGGGACCGGCGAGACCGGCTGGACGCCGATCATCGTGGCCACCCTCATCGCCTTCGTCGTCGGCTACGCCGTCATCGCGTGGTTCATGCGCTACATCACGACCCACACCTTCACCCCCTTCATGGTCTACCGGATCCTCCTGGCGCTCGGCCTCTTCGCCCTGCTGGGTACGGGCACGATCAGCGCGTGACTACGCTGGGGCCCGTGACCGAGACCGTGCAGACCGAACGCTCCCTGATCCTCGTCAAGCCCGACGGCTTCCGCCGTGGCCTCACCGGTGAGGTGATCCGCCGGATCGAGGCGAAGGGGTACACCCTCGTCGCGCTCTCCGTGGTCACCCCGACCCGGGAGCAGCTCGCCGCGCACTACGCCGAGCACGAGGGCAAGCCCTTCTACGAGCCGCTCCTGGACTTCATGTCCTCCGGCCCCGTGGCCGCGGTCGTCATCGAGGGCCAGGAGTGCATCAAGGGCTTCCGTTCGCTCGCCGGCGCGACCAAGCCGACCGAGGCGGCCCCCGGCACGATCCGTGGCGACCTCGGCCGCAAGTGGGCCGGCGCGGTGGACGAGAACATCGTCCACGGCTCCGACTCGCCGGAGTCCGCCGACCGTGAGATCGGCATCTGGTTCCCGAAGCTCTGACGTGGCGGAGGGAGCACGAGGAGGACGCCGAGGGCTCCCACGCCTGGCCCGTGACCTCGCCATCGACCTCGGGACCGCCAACACCCTGATCCACCACCAGGATCGCGGCGTCGTCCTCGACGAGCCGAGCGTCGTCGCGGTGAGTGCCGAGACGGGGGAGCTCGTCGCCGCGGGCACCCGGGCCAAGGAGATGCTCGGGCGCACGCCCGGGGCCGTCCGGGCGGTGCGTCCGATGCGCGCCGGGGTCATCAGCGAGCCCGATGCCACCGAGCAGATGCTGCGGTGGTTCACCGACCGCGTCGGCATGTCCCGCGTCTTCCGCCCGCGCGTCGTCGTGTGCATCCCGAGCGACATCACGGGTGTCGAGCGTCGGGCGGTCGAGGAGGCCGTCCTGCGCGTCGGAGCCCGGCGCGTCTACCTCGTCGAGGAGCCGATGGTCGCCGCCATCGGCGCCGGCCTCCCGGTGACCGACACCCAGGCCTCGATGGTCGTCGACATCGGCGGCGGCTCGACCGACGTCGCCGTCATCGCGCTCGGCGGGATCGTCGCCTCGCGCAGCACCCGCACCGCCGGCGACGCCATCGACGACGCCATCGTCGACCACGTGCGCCGCCACCTCTCGCTGCTGCTCGGGGAGCGGAGCGCCGAGCACATCAAGGTCGAGGTCGGCTCCGCGTTCCCGCTCGCCACCGAGGTGTCCACGCGCGTGCGCGGCCGCGACCTCGTCACGGGCCTGCCCAAGACCGTCGACGTCGGCTCGGCCGAGATCCGGCGGGCCATCGCCGGGCCCGTCGGTGAGGTCGTCGGCCTGGTCCGTGACGTCCTCGACCGCTGCCCGCCCGAGCTCGCCGGCGACGTGCTCCAGCGCGGCATCACCCTCACCGGCGGTGGCGCGCTGCTGCGCGGGCTCGACGCGCGGCTGCGCCACGAGCTCGGCGTCCCCGTCACCGTCGCCGACGCGCCGCTGCGCGCCGTGGTGCGCGGCGCCGGCCGGTGCGTCGACGACTTCGCCGCACTGCAACCCGTCCTCGTCGACGGCCACCGGTTCTGATGCGTCGCCGCGTCCTGCCCGTGCTGCTCGCGCTCACGCTGCTCGTGCTGCTGGCGGACCTCGCCGGTGCGCCGCTCGGCCCCCTGCGCGGGGCCGGCGACGCGGTCCTGGGCCCCGTCGAGCGCCTCGTCGCGCCCGGTGACGACGAGGCCGACCGGCTCGAGCGGGACAACATCCGCCTCGCCGAGGAGATCCGGACCCTGCGCGAGCAGGCCCGTGCGGGACGGGCTCTCGACGAGCTCGACGCGGGCGAGCTGCGCACGGTCAGCGCGCGCGTGGTCGCGCTCGACCGCGCCGGGGCGTCCGGCCCGGAGCGGGTGACGATCGACGTCGGCCGTCGCGACGGCGTGCGCGTCGACAGCGCGGTCATCGCCCCGGACGGCCTCGTGGGCCGGGTCGTCTCCGTCGCCGACTGGAGCGCCGACGTCGCCGTCGTCGGAGCGCCCGATGCGGGCGTCGGGGTCCGCACCGGGCCGCGAGGAGTCATCGGCACCCTGTCGGGGTCGGACCCCACGACGACGCACGCCGCGGACGAGCTCGTCATCACCCAGCTCACCCGCGCCCGGACGACGAAGGGGGACGACGTCACGACGCTCGGCAGCCCCGGGCAACGGCCGTACCCGCCCGGGATCCACGTCGGCACGGTGACGCGCGTCGAGCACGCCGCGGGCGCCCTCACCGACACCGCCGTCGTCGATCCCGCGGTCGACCTCGCGACCGTCGACGTCGTCGCGGTCGTCGTCGGTCCCGGCCGCACGAGCCGGCGCACCCCGTGAGCGGCCTGCGCTGGCCGGTGCGCCTGCTCGCCCTCGCCCTCGCCCTCGTCGCCGTGCTCGCGCTCGGCGCCCGAGGGGTGCTCGCCCCGCCCGACCTCGTCCTGCTCGTCGTCGTCGGCGTAGCCCTCGCCGCGGGCTCGCCCTCCGGGGCGCTCATCGGGCTCGTCGGCGGTTGGCTCGTCGACCTCGCCCCGCCCGTCGGTGCGCCGCTCGGTCTCTCGGGCCTGGCCTACGCGGCGGCCGGGTGGGTCGCCGGCACGGCCCGACGGCGCTCCGGCCACCCGTGGTGGTGGCCGGTGCCGGTCGTCGTGCTCGCTGTGGTCGTCACCCGGGCGGCGCCCGTGCTCATCGATCTCGCCAGCGCGCGGCCGGTGGCATGGGGAGCGCTCGGCTGGCAGGTGCTCGCCACGGCGACCCTCGGTCTCGTCGTCGTCGGCCTCGTCGAGCGCCTCGAGGCCACCCTCGTGACGAGGGGACTGGCATGAGGCCTCGCGCGCCCCGCATGCAGGCCCGCATGCTCGCCTCGCTCGCCGTCCTCGCGCTCATGGCCGGGGTGCTCCTCGGGCGTCTCGGTCAGCTGCAGCTCACGGACCACCCGGCCGCGGACCCCGGGGTGCAGGGCCCGGGCACGACCCGCGTGGCGCTGCCCGCCCTGCGCGGCCGGATCCTGGACCGCGACGGCCGACCGCTCGTCGACAACGCGGTGCGCACCGACCTGACGATCGACCGCGCCTCGCTCGCCGATGCCCCGGACGGCGGGCGCGCGACGGTCCGCCGACTCAGCGAGGCGCTGGACCTCCCCTTCGCGCGGCTGTGGGGGAGGACCACCCTCTGCGGTGCACCCGGGGCGGCCGACCCGCCGGCCTGCTGGCCCGGCTCCGCCCTGGTCCCGGTGCCGGTCGCCGTCGACGTCGACCCGGCCGATGCCGCGGCGATCACCGAGCGTCCCGAGCTCTACCCGGGCGTGGCCGTCACCCGGCAGCCGGTCCGCGGCTACCCACGGGCGAAGGGGGGCGGCGCCCCGCAGACCACCGGGTACCTCGCGCGACCCGATGCCGCGACCGTCGAGGCCTCGGGGGGCGCGATCTCGGCCGACGACCTCGTCGGCGCCTCCGGCCTGGAGCGGCAGTACGACGAGCTGCTGCGCGGGCGCCCCGGGTACCGCGACGTGCGCGTCGACGCCCGCGGGGTCGCCGTCGAGGAGGTGGGCCGGAGCGAGCCCGTCCCCGGGTCGGACCTGGTGACCACGCTCGACCTGCCGATCCAGCGCCGCACGGAGTCCGCTCTCGCCCAGGGGATCCGGGACGCGAGGGCGCGCGGCAACGCCGCCGACAGCGCGGCCGCGGTCGTCCTCGACCTGCGCGACGGCGGGGTCGTCGCCTCCGCGAGCGTGCCGACCTACGACCCCTCGGTCTGGTCGCGCGGCGTGACCCAGGAGCAGTACGAGCGGCTCACCGAGGGTGACGGCAGCCCGCTCATCGACCGCGTGGCGGGGGTGGCGCAGCCCCCGGCCTCGACCTTCAAGGCGGTCACCCTGCCCGGCGCCGTCGCGGCGGGTACCGACCTCGACGACGAGGTCAACTGCTCCGCCTCGCACCGGATCGGGGACCGGACCTTCAACAACTTCGAGTCGCGGGCCTACGGGTGGATCACCTGGCGCGAGGCGATCAAGGTCTCCTGCGACACGGTCTTCTACCGCGTCGCCGAGGACGTGTGGCGCGAGCAGGGCGGCCTGTCCGCCGACGACGACGGTGACCCCCTCATCGACACCGCGCGCGACCTCGGGCTCGGCGAGCCGACCGGGATCGACCTGCCCGCCGAGTCCGCGGGCCGCATCCCGGACCGCGCCTGGAAGCAGGAGTGGTGGGACACGACCAAGGACGCCTCCTGCCGCGAGGCCGAGCGCGGCCACCCGGAGATCGCCGACCCCACCCGCCGCGCCTACCTCACCGCGATCGCCCGGGAGAACTGCGACAACGGCTACCAGTTCCGTCCCGGCGACGAGGCCAACCTGTCGATCGGGCAGGGCGACGTCACGGCGACCCTGCTCCAGATGGCCCGCGTCTACGGCACCATCGCCGCTGACGGGCGCGAGCCGGCGCCGCACCTCGCCCGCGCGGGCATCGCCCCCGACGGGACCAGGACCGCGATCGACGCACCGACCGCCCGCCAGGTCGACCTGCCGGGGGAGTCGGGCGCGCTGCTGCGGGTCGCGCTCGGTGACGTCGTCTCGGAGCCCGGCGGCACCGCCCGCTCGGCCTTCGAGGGCTTCCCGTTGCGCCGCTGGCCGGTTGCCGGCAAGACCGGCACCGCCGAGGTCTACGGCAAGGAGGACACGGCGTGGTTCGTCTCCTACGCGCCGACGACCAGGCCGCGCTACGTCGTCGCGGTCGTCGTGTCGCAGGGCGGCACCGGTGGTGCGTCCGCTGCGCCGATCGCGAGGGAGATCCACGAGACGCTCGCGGGCGTCCGGGACTGATCAGCAGCAGCGGGTGCCCGGGTGGCGCTCCTGCTCCTCGTAGTGCGCCCGCCAGAACTCCGCTCGCGTCGGCACGGGAGCGCCCGGGTGGACCCGCTGCAGGTGCTCGACGTACCGCTCGTAGCGGTCGGCGCCGGTCACCCCCGACACGAAGCGGCCGATCCGCCGCAGCACGTCGAAGGGGGAGCCCGTCACCGCGTTCATCGGTGGCCGCGCCTGGCCGCGGGGGAGGGCTCGAGGCCCGCCTCTCGCCACTCGGCGAGGACGGCCTTCTCCTCCGGGGTCGCCATCGGGCCGGACGGCGCGAAGATCCGGGAGGGGACCCCCTTCGTCTCGCTCGTCGGCAGGCCACCGGCGCGGGCCGCGCGGACCATCACGGCCACCGCGGCGACGACGACGATGACGACGAGCACCGCGAAGATGATCGACAGCGCGCCCTGGACGCCGGAGTTGAAGATGATCTTGTCCATGTCCGCGGCGCTCTTGGCCCCGGTGAGCAGCTCACCCTTGTCCCGGGCCTCGACGAAGGCGTCGCGCTGGGCGAAGTAGCCGATCTTGGGGTTGCTGCTGAAGATCTTCAGCGCGGAGGCCCACAGCGTGATGACCAGGTCCCACACGAGGGCGACTCCCGGGATCCAGGCCCAGCGCAGGTTGCCCTGCTTGACGATGATCGTCGTCACCACCGCCAGCGCGATCGCCGCGAGCAGCTGGTTGGCGATGCCGAAGAGCGGGAAGAGCGTGTAGATCCCGCCGAGCGGGTCGAGGATGCCCATGACGAGGATCGAGCCCCAACCGGCCACGACGAGGAAGCTGCACAGCCACGCGCCCGGCCGCCACGACGGGTCCTTGAAGCGGCCCAGGCCGGGCAGGTTGCCGAGCGCGTCGGAGAACATGAAGCGCGCCACGCGGGTGCCGGCGTCGACCGTCGTGAGGATGAAGAGCGCCTCGAACATCACCGCGAAGTGGTACCAGAAGCTCTTGAGCGAGTCGCCGCCGAAGACGCTCATGACCTCGCTCATGCCGAAGGCCAGCGTCGGGGCCCCACCGGTGCGGGAGATGATCGTCTCCTCGCCGACGCTGTCCGCGGCCTGCTGCAGCGTCGCCGCGTCGACCGGCGGGACCGGGCCGCCGCCGGGGGTGAGGAGCGGCAGGCCGTTGACGTAGTCGGCGGCGCTGCCCGGCTCGCCGCCGGTGAGGGCCGCCGGGGCGTTCATCGCGAAGTAGATGTGCTGGTCGATGCTCACGGCCGCGACCATCGCCATGACGGCGACGAAGGACTCGGTGAGCATCGAGCCGTAGCCGATGAAGCGGGCCTGGCTCTCCTTCTCGATGAGCTTCGGCGTCGTGCCCGAGGCGATCAGCGCGTGGAACCCGGACAGCGCTCCGCAGGCGATGGTGATGAAGAGGAAGGGGAAGAGCGAGCCGGCGAAGGCCGGCCCCGTCCCGGTCGAGGCGAACTCGGTGACCGCCGGCATCCTGACCTCGGGGCGTGCCACGAGGATGCCGATGGCCAGCAGCGCGATGGTGCCGACCTTCATGTACGTCGACAGGTAGTCGCGCGGGGCGAGGAGCAGCCAGACCGGCAGCACCGAGGCAGCGAAGCCGTAGGCGATGAGCAGCCAGGCCAGCGTGATCGGCTCGAGGGTGAAGGTGCCCGAGAGCGTCGGGTGGTCCGACACCCAGCCGCCACCGATGATCGCGACGACGAGCAGGACGACGCCGATGAGCGAGACCTCGCCGACGGCACCGGGCCGCAGGAAGCGCAGGTAGAGCCCCATGAAGAGGGCGATCGGGATCGTCATCGCGATGGAGAAGACGCCCCAGGGGGAGTTGGCGAGCGCGCCGATGACGACGATGCCGAGGACCGCGATGAGGATGAGCATGATGGCGAGCACGCCGACGATCGCGGCCGTGCCACCCACCCGGCCGAGCTCGTCCCGGGCCATCTGGCCGAGGCTGCGACCGCCACGGCGGATCGACAGGTGCAGGACCATGTAGTCCTGCACCGCGCCGGCGAAGACGACACCGAAGACGATCCACAGCGTGCCGGGCAGGTACCCCATCTGCACCGCGAGGACAGGACCGACGAGCGGACCGGCGCCGGCGATCGCGGCGAAGTGGTGCCCGAAGAGCACCCGCCGGTCGGTTGGCATGAAGTCCTTGCCGTTCTCGAACTCCTCTGCGGGGGTGGCGCGCTCGTCACGCGGCTTGAGGACCTTGTACTCGACGAGGCGGGCGTAGAAGCGGTACCCGATGATGTACGTGCACACCGCCGCGAAGACGAACCAGACCGCGGTGACGTGCTCGCCGCGGACCACCGCGATCATCGCCCAGCCGATCGCCCCGAGCAGGCCGATGAGGGCGAAGACGAGTTTCTCCCTTCCCGTCACGAGGTGCGGTGCGCGCACCGCGACAGGAGGGCGGTCGCTGTCGGTACGGACCCGCTCGACGCCGTCCCTCTCCTCGACGAGGGGACTCGACCCGGCCTGCTGGCTCATGGTCACTCCTGCTGCTCACGGCGGTGTGATGCGGACTCGTGTCTGAACGTAGTCGACCTGTGGCTAGGCTGTCGGCCATGGCTGATTTCGACGTTGTTGTGCTCGGTGCCGGACCCGGTGGCTACGTGGCGGCGATCCGCGCCGCGCAGCTCGGCAACACGGTCGCGGTGATCGAGAAGAAGTACTGGGGCGGTGTCTGCCTCAACGTCGGCTGCATCCCCAGCAAGGCGCTCATCAAGAACGCGGAGCTCGCGCACACGCTGACCCACGACAAGAAGAAGTTCGGCATCGAGGGCGACGTCACGATGTCCTTCGGGCCGACGCACGCCCGCTCCCGCCAGGTGAGCGCCGGCATCGTCAAGGGCGTCCACTTCCTCATGAAGAAGAACAAGATCACCGAGATCGACGGCTGGGGCACGATCACCTCCGCCAACACGGTCGACGTGGCCCTGAACGACGGAGAGACCAAGACCGTCTCCTTCGACAAGCTGATCGTCGCCGCGGGCGCGACCACCCGCATGCTCCCCGGCGTCGAGGTGAGCAAGAACGTCGTCACCTACGAGGAGCAGATCCTCGACGAGAACCTCCCCGGCTCGATCATCATCGCCGGCTCCGGTGCCATCGGCGTCGAGTTCGCCTACGTCATGAAGAACTTCGGCGTCGACGTGACGATCGTCGAGTTCCTCGACCGCATGGTCCCCACCGAGGACGCCGACGTGTCCAAGGAGCTGGCCAAGCACTACAAGAAGCTCGGCGTCAAGGTCATGCTCGGCACGAAGGTCGAGTCCGTCGAGGACACCGGCTCGGGCGTCAAGGTCACCGTCACCCCGGCGAAGGGGGGCGACTCCCAGGTGCTCGAGGCCGACCGCCTCCTGTCCGCCATCGGCTTCGCCCCGCGCACTCAGGGCTACGGCCTCGAGTCCATCGGCGTCCAGCTCACCGAGCGCGGCGCCATCGAGATCGACGAGTACTGCCGCACCAACGTCGACAACGTCTACGCCATCGGTGACTGCACCGCCAAGCTCATGCTCGCCCACGTCGCCGAGGCCCAGGGCGTCGTCGCCGCGGAGCACATGAACGGCGCCGAGACCATGCCGGTCGAGTACGACTTCATCCCGCGCGCGACCTACTGCCACCCGCAGATCGGCTCCTTCGGCTACAGCGAGGAGCAGGCGAAGGAGAAGGGGTACGACGTCAAGACGGCGACCTTCCCCTTCACCGCCAACGGCAAGGCCATGGGCCTGGGCGACGCGGTCGGCTTCGTCAAGGTCGTCGCGGACGCCGAGCACAACGAGATCCTCGGCGCCCACATGATCGGCCCCGACGTCACCGAGCTGCTCCCGGTCCTCACCCTGGCGCAGAAGTGGGACCTCACCGCCGACGAGGTCGCCCGCAACGTCTTCGCGCACCCGACGCTCTCCGAGGCGGTCAAGGAGGCCGTCGAGGGCATCGCGGGGCACATGATCAACCTCTGACGCACTGACGAAGGGGGGGCGCGGCCACATCGGCCGCGCCCCCCTTCGCTCGTCCTCCCCAGGTGCCGCCGAGGGCGCCGACTACCGCTGGGCGACAGGGCTGGCCGGGACCTTGTCGCCCGGTGGTGGCGCTGTCAGGATGAGATGGCGCAGCTGCTGTTCCCCCGGACAGGACCCGGGGTCGATGGTTTTGACGGAGAGTCATCATGGACAGTCACAGCGATACAGCACGGCCTCGGACGATCCGACCACACCGCGTCGACGACCTGTGCGTCGTCGCGCCGGACCCCGAGCTCAACGAACAGCTCAAGGAGCAGTTCCAACGGTTGCGCGAGCAGGTCCGCGACCAGGAGCTCGGGACCCTCGCCGACCACCTGACCCTCAAGGCGCCCGACCACGTCGGCTTCGACGACGGGCTCATCTTCCCCGGCACGTACTTCCCGACCGGGACGACGGCCGCCGTGGCCCAGCGCGCGGCGCTGGACCGGGCCCCCCTCCGCGGGGACGTGCGGGTCGTCGTCGTCCTCGTGGACTTCTCCGACAAGACGATGGCAGCGGACGCCGACGACCGCTTCAGCCGGCTCTTCTTCTCGTACGGTGAGCTCCCCGCCGGGAGCGTGACGGAGTACTTCTCCGACGTGTCGGGCGGCCTCGTGACGATCACCGGGGAGGTCGTGGGCCCGTACCGGATGCCCCGCACCCTGGCCAGCTACGCGGGGAGCGCCAACGGCACGCAGGCCACCACGCCCAACGCGCGGACGATGGCGAACGACGCGCTGTCCGCGGCCAACGCCGACGTCGACTTCGGGCCCTACGACAACGACGGCAACGGGTTCGTCGACGCCTTCATCGTGGTGCACGCCGGCCGCGGTGCCGAGCAGACCGGGCAGGCCACCGACATCTGGTCGCACAAGTGGGTCCTGCCCGCCGAGCGCACCGTCGACGGCACCAAGGTCTTCGCCTACCTCACCATCCCCGAGGACGCGAAGATCGGCGTCAGCGCGCACGAGATCGGGCACCTGATCTTCGGCTGGCCCGACCTGTACGACACCGACGGCACGTCCGAGGGCGTGGGCAACTGGTGCCTCATGGGAGGAGGCTCGTGGGGCGGCGGCGGTGACCGCCCGACCCACCCGTCCGCCTGGTGCAAGCTCACCCAGGGGTGGGCGAGCGTCGTCGTGCAGTCGACCAACGCGACGGTCACGATCAACGACATCAAGACGGGCCGCACCGCCTACCGGTTGTGGAAGGACGGGCTGGGTGGCAACGAGTACTTCCTCGTCGAGAACCGGCAGCGCACGGGCTACGACCAGTCGCTGCCGGGGGCCGATCTGCTCGTGTGGCACATCGACGAGGCGGTCACCGGCAACACCAACGAGTCGCACTACAAGGTCGGGCTCCTCCAGGCCGACGGCAGTCGGCACCTCGAGCTCAACACCAACCGCGGGGATGCTGGCGACCCCTTCCCCGGCTCGTCCGGCAACACCACCTTCAACGACTCGTCGACGCCGAGCAGCACGTCCTTCGCCGGGGCGTCCACCTGCGTGGAGATCTCCGCCATCCCGGCCTCGTCCGCCGCGATGACCGTCCAGCTGAAGGTGCGCTGCTTCACCGCACCCAAGCTGCGGGAGGCCAAGGACATCAAGGACATCCGGGACGGGTGGAAGCGGTGGCCCGACGTCGACGTCAAACCGATGAAGGACCTGCGCGACGGCAAGCCGATCAAGGACCTGCGCGACGACCGCGGCAAGGGGCTCAAGGACGTCCGTGACGGCAAGGGGCTGCGTGAGGAGAAGTTCCCCGACAACAAGTTCGGGGAGAAGTTCGCCGAACGTCCCTTCGGCCGAGGGCAGTGGTGGTCGTCCGCGCCCGACCCGGCCGCGGAGTCGGTCGGCGACCTCGAGGCCCGGCTCGATGCGCTCGAGACGGCGGTCCACGGTCTCCTCGAGTCGCTGGGCGGCAGCGGGCCCGACGAGGGCTGGAGCGAGGGTGCCGAGCCCTTCATCGGCGAGGCGGAGCGGCCGGACCTCGGTCGCAGCAGCGGTGGCCCGGACGCGCTGCGGTCGGCGGTCGAGGAGGGGTCGACCGGGGCCAAGGCCGAGTTCGACACCCTGCCGCCCGGCTGAGCCCGCGATGGTCCCGTCGATCCTGATCATCGCCCCACCCCGGGACGTCACCGCGATGGCCGTGGCCGCCGTGCTGCGCCGCCGGGGGGTGGGGAGGGTCGAGCTCGCCGACGACCTGCACCTCGCGCGGGCGAGCACGACCCACACCCCGGCGTCGGGCCCGTGCGCGAGCGACCTCGAGCCCGAACCGCCCGGGTACGACGTCATCTGGTGTCGCGCGGTCACCTTCCGGGCCCGCCCCTTCGCCCGGTCGGCCGACGCGGAGTACGCGGCGGCGGAGATGCACGCCGCCGGGCTGTCCTGGTTGTGGAGCCGTCGTGAGGTCGTCGTCAACCGGCCGAGCCCGGGGGCCCTGTGCGGCACGGCGCCGGACCTCCTGCGGCTGGCGCCCGCCTGTGCCGCGGTCGGGCTGGCGACCCCGGACCTCCTCCTCGCCGCCGACGCGGCCCGGGTCCCCGGGGAACGCTGGCCGGGCGGGCAGCGCCGCCCCTGGGTCGAAGGGGGGATCCCGCGCCACGTGGACGCCCCCGGCCGCGGGCCAGGGCGGCCGGTGCTCGCCGAGCCGATGGTCGGCAGCTCCGAGATCCCGCCCGGGCGCCGGCAGGTCCTCGTCTGCGGGGACGTCGTCGACGCGCCCGCCGGCCTGGTCGGTCCCCTTCGCGCCCTCGTGCGCTCCCTCGACCTCGAGGTCGCGAGCGTGCTGCTGTCGGTGCCCGGGCCGCGCCCCGGGGGGCCGGAGGTCCTCGGGGTGGACCCGGTGCCCACGACGACGGCACCGGCCGGTCTGCAGATGCTGGCCCGACACCTCGAGGGGCGCGCCGCGGAGCACGCGGGCAGGCGCGTCGCATGATCATCGTCGTCGGCAGCCCCAGCGAGCCACCCGTGAGCCTCCTGCTCGACCGGGCCTCCCGGGAGGGGATGGAGGTGCTCCTGCTCGCCGAGGAGGAGGCGCACGCCTGGCAGCTCGAGGTCGAGGTGCGCGGCGGGGTCGTCGGTGCCTGGTGCGGTCGGCACGGCGCGCGCGTGGACCTCTCGCGCGCCACCGGCCTCTACCTCCGGCTCAGCGGGCCGGACGTCGCCGGTCTGGTCCCCGACCCCCTTCGCGACCGTCGGCAGGAGGCGGCCCTCGCGGCGATGACCGCGTGGGCGGATGTCGCTCCGCTGCGTGTCGCCAACCGCCCGCGTGCGATGTCGAGCAACACCTCGAAGCCGTACCAGGCTGCGCTGATCCGCGCGCTGGGGTTCGACGTGCCGGAGACGCTGGTCACGAGCGACCCGGAGGAGGCGCGGCGCTTCCTGCGACGACACGGGCGGGTGGTCTACAAGTCGGTGAGCGGCGTGCGGTCCGTCGTGCACGAGCTGGCGGGGGAGCGCCTGGACGACCTCGAGCGGGTCCGGCACCTGCCGACCCAGTTCCAGCGGCTGCTCACCGGGACCAACGTGCGGGTGCACGTCGTCGGTGACACCGTGCATGCCTGTGCCGTCGACTCGGAGACGCTCGACTACCGCTACCCGGAGGGGGGCGGGGGGACCGCGATGACGCCCGTGGAGCTGCCCGACGACCTGGCGCGAGGCTGCGTGCGGCTCGCCGAGGAGCTCGAGCTGCCCTTCGCGGGGGTCGACCTGTTGCACGACGAGGACGGGAGGTGGTGGTGCTTCGAGGTCAACCCGTCGCCCGCGTACAGCTGCTTCGAGGAGCCGACCGGGATGCCCATCGCGCACTCGCTCGCGACATGGTTGGCTGGACGCGACGCGGCCTGAGACCGCGGCCCGGAGCAAGGAGTCGAGATGGTGCAGGCGATGGAGAACCGCTCGCTCGTGTGGTGCGCCCCGGGCTCGCGTCCCGAGGAGGGGCCCGCGCCGGGGTGGTGCACCGTGCCCGTGAGCGTCGAGCGCACCGAGCCGGTCGGGGAGGTGGCCCACCTCATGACCGACGCCGCGGGCGACGAGTACACCGCGCTCGTCCCCCCGGAGCTCGTCGAGAGGCTGTCGGGCGAGCCGTCCTGGGTGGTCGAGGTCGAGGTGACCGGCCCCCGCCGCATCACGGTCCGCTCCGTCGCGGACGAGGGGCCCCCCGCGGATTAGGGGGCGTGGGCGACGCACTGGTAATCTGCACGGGTTGCCGTTAGATCGGCCGCGGATCCAAGAGCCCCGGTGAACCAGCCCGGGCGCGCCGCGCAACAACCCAGGAATGGAGCAGTGTCACCGCATGCCGCTGACCGCTGAAGTCAAGAAGCAGATCATGACCGAGTACGCCACCGTCGAAGGTGACACCGGTTCCCCCGAGGTCCAGGTCGCGATGCTCACGCAGCGCATCAAGGACCTCACCGAGCACTCCCGCGAGCACAAGCACGACCACCACAGCCGTCGTGGTCTGCTGCTCCTCGTGGGCAAGCGTCGCCGCCTCCTGCGTTACCTGGAGAGCACCGACATCGAGCGCTACCGCGCGCTGATCAAGCGCCTCGGCCTGCGCCGATAAGTATGTCGTGGAGAGCGGTTCCCGAGACTGGGGGCCGCTTCTTCGCGTATCCGGGGACAGTGTGAACCCCGGAGGAACCACAACTGAAGATGCGACAACTGAAGACCGTCACCACCGAAGACATGACCGGGGCACAACGACGATGCACCCGGTAGCAGAGAGAAAAGGAGGACCCGATGGAGGGTCCTGAGATCCAGTTCGCCGAGGCCACGATCGACAACGGCCAGTTCGGCACCCGCACGGTCCGGTTCGAGACCGGGCGCCTCGCCAAGCAGGCCGGCGGCGCCGTCGTCGCCTACCTCGACGGCGAGACCATGCTCCTGTCGACCACGACGGCCGGCAAGACCCCGAAGGACCACTTCGACTTCTTCCCCCTGACGGTGGACGTCGAGGAGCGCATGTACGCCGCGGGTCGCATCCCGGGCAGCTTCTTCCGCCGTGAGGGTCGTCCCGGCACGGACGCCATCCTCACCTGCCGTCTGATCGACCGCCCGCTGCGCCCCACCTTCAAGAAGGGTCTGCGCAACGAGGTCCAGGTCGTCATCTCCGTCCTGTCCGTCCACCCGGACCACCAGTACGACGTGCTCGCGATCAACGCGGCATCCGCGTCCACCCAGATCTCCGGTCTGCCCTTCTCGGGCCCGATCGGTGCGGTGCGCGTCTCGCTCATCGACGGCCAGTGGGTCGCCTTCCCGAACTTCAGCGACATCGAGCGCTCGACCTTCGACATGGTCGTCGCCGGCCGCATCGCGGGTGACGACGTCGCGATCATGATGGTCGAGGCCGAGTCCACCGAGTCCACGTGGAACCTCGTGAAGAACGAGGGCAAGACCGCCCCGACCGAGGAGGTCGTGGCCGAGGGCCTCGAGGCCTCCAAGCAGTTCATCAAGGTCCTGTGCGACGCCCAGGCCGACCTCGCTGCCAAGGCCGCGAAGCCGGTCGAGGACTTCCCGATCTTCCTCGACTACCAGGACGACGCCTACGCCGCCGTCGAGGCTGCGACCTCCGCGGATCTCGCGACCGCGCTGACGATCGCCGGCAAGGTCGAGCGCGAGGACCGGCTCGACGAGATCAAGGACGCCATGAAGGCCTCCCTCGCGGGCACCGAGGAGGCTCCCGGCGAGTTCTTCGGTCGGGACAAGGAGCTGTCCGCCGCCTACCGCTCCGTGCAGAAGGCGCAGGTCCGCCAGCGCATCCTGCGCGACAAGGTCCGCATCGACGGCCGTGGCCTCGCCGACATCCGCGCCCTCGGCGCGGAGGTCGAGGTGCTGCCGCGCGTCCACGGCTCGGCGCTCTTCGAGCGCGGCGAGACCCAGATCATGGGTGTCACCACGCTCAACATGCTCAAGATGGAGCAGCAGATCGACTCACTGAGCCCGGTCACCAAGAAGCGCTACATGCACAACTACAACTTCCCGCCCTACTCGACCGGTGAGACCGGCCGGGTCGGCAGCCCGAAGCGCCGCGAGATCGGCCACGGAGCGCTCGCCGAGCGTGCGCTCATGCCGGTGCTGCCGCCCCGCGAGGAGTTCCCCTACGCGATCCGTCAGGTCTCCGAGGCGCTGAGCTCCAACGGCTCGACCTCGATGGGCTCCGTCTGCGCCTCCACCCTGTCGCTGCTCAACGCCGGTGTGCCGCTGCGCGCGCCGGTCGCCGGCATCGCCATGGGCCTGGTCTCCGACGAGGTCGACGGCCAGACGCAGTACGCGGCGCTGACCGACATCCTCGGCGCCGAGGACGCCTTCGGCGACATGGACTTCAAGGTCGCCGGTACCCGTGAGTTCGTCACGGCCATCCAGCTCGACACCAAGCTCGACGGCATCCCCGCCTCCGTGCTCGGTGGCGCGCTCACCCAGGCCCGCGACGCGCGTCTGCACATCCTCGACGTCATGAACGAGGCCATCGACACCCCGGACGAGATGGCGCCGACCGCGCCGCGCATCATCACCGTCCAGGTCCCCGTCGACAAGATCGGTGAGGTCATCGGCCCGAAGGGCAAGATGATCAACCAGATCCAGGACGACACCGGCGCCGACATCAGCATCGAGGACGACGGCACCGTCTTCATCGGTGCGGTCGACGGCCCGTCCGCGGACGCCGCGCGCAACGCGATCAACGCGATCGCCAACCCGCAGATGCCCGAGGTCGGTGAGCGCTTCCTCGGCACCGTCGTCAAGACGACGACCTTCGGTGCCTTCGTCTCGCTCCTGCCGGGCAAGGACGGCCTGCTGCACATCTCCGAGGTGCGCAAGCTCGTCGGCGGCAAGCGGATCGACGCGGTCGAGGACATCCTCGGCATCGGCCAGAAGGTCCAGGTCGAGCTCAAGGAGATCGACCCGCGCGGCAAGCTCAGCCTCGCCGCCGTCCTCACCCCCGAGCAGGAGGCCGAGATGGCCTCCGGCGGTGACGACGAGGGTGGTCGTGGCGGTCGCCGTGAGGGTGGTCGCGACGGTGGTCGTGAGGGTGGTCGCGACGGTGGTCGTGAGGGTGGTCGCGACGGCGGTCGCCGTCGTCGCCGCCGCGGTGACGACGAGGCCAGCGAGTCGGGCCCCGCGTCCGTGTCCGGGTCGGGCTCCGACGAGTCCGGTGCCGCTCAGGACGACTGACCCCAGGGTCCCTGAAGGGGGCCGGCTCTCCCACGGGAGGGTCGGCCCCCTTCGTCGTGCGTGGGGACACGAGGAAGCCCCGCGACCAGCGACGTGGTGGCGGGGCTTCCTGGCTGGGGGAGCGGTGGCTCGTTCAGGCAGCGTGACGTGCGGTGCGACGGGTCTCGTCGAGCCAGCGCATCTCCATGCGGGTCTCGCCGTCCTCTCCGCGCACGGCGACCCAGGTGCAGGTCAGCCTCGGGGTGGGGCGAGTGGTCTCGGCCTTCTTCGGATCGGCCTGCTCGAGATGGGTAACGGTCATGACGGACACCTCCTGTTCACTTTGTGTTCATGTCGGACCATAGCACCGACATGAACAGAAGGTGAACAACCCGCCGGTGGCGTCGCGTGCTGATCCCCTTCGTAGGCTGTGCCCATGACGACGAAGGTGGCAGTGATCGGCGCCGCGGGGCGCATGGGTGGGACGGCGTGCGAGGCGGTCGAGGGGGCGGACGACCTCGAGCTCGTCGCCCGCTTCGACGACGGGGACGACCTGGGTGACCTCGGCGGCGCCGACGTCGCCATCGACTTCACCGTCCTGTCCGCGAGCGAGCGCAATGTCCGCCACTGCGTCGAGCGCGGCGTCCACGTCGTCGTCGGGACCTCCGGGTGGACCGACGAGCGCGCCGCCGCCCTGCGGACCGAGGTCGAGGCGAAGGGGGGAGTGGGCGTGCTCATCGCCCCCAACTTCGCGATCGGTGCCGTCCTGATGATGCAGTTCGCCAAGCAGGCCGCGCGCTTCTACGAGTCCGTCGAGGTCGTCGAGCTGCACCACCCGCGCAAGGTCGACGCCCCGAGCGGCACCGCCACCCGTACCGCCGAGCTCATCGCGCAGGCGCGCACCGAGGCGGGGCTCGGCGAGGTCCCGGATGCGACGACGGAGGACCCGGACGGCGCCCGCGGTGCGCGCGTCGAGGGCGTCCCGGTGCATGCGGTCCGCCTGCGCGGCCTCGTCGCCCACCAAGAGGTCCTCCTCGGCAACGAGGGCGAGATGCTGACGATCCGCCACGACTCCTTCGACCGGGTCTCCTTCATGCCCGGTGTCCTCACCGGTGTGCGTGAGGTCGCGAAGCACCCCGGCGTCACGGTCGGCCTGGAGCACGTCCTGGGCCTGTGAGACCCGAGGTCGGGTCCGTCAGCCCCAGCCGAGTGCGCGCAGGCCTGCGGCCAGGGCGGCCGCGCCGAAGATGACGACGACGAAGTTCGCCCGCAGCCACATCAGCACGACGGCCAGCGCGACGGCGGCCAGCCGGGCGTCGAGGACGATCCCGTCGCCACCGCCGACGCTCTGGGTGACGAGCAGCCCGGCGAGCAGCGCGACCGGCAGCAGGCCGATGATCCGCGAGCGCCTCGGTCCGTCGACGAGGGACTCCGGCACCAGGTAGCCGGCGTACTTCGCCGCGAAGCCGAGCGCGCACGCGGCGAGGACGGTGACCCACAGGGCGGTCGTGCTCACAGCAGGTCCCCCTCGGGCTGCTCGATGTCGCGCGCCGTGCTCGGCGTGCGGTCGAGGAGGCCCACGACGACGGCGGCGATCGCGGCGAGCAGGACCGGTACGCCGGCAGGCGTGGGCACGAGCATGACGAGGGCGATCGCGGCGGCGAGCGCCGCGGTCACCCGACCGGTGCGGTCCTGCAGCCGGGGCCAGATGAGGGCGACGAAGGCCGCTGCCGCCGCCGCGTCGAGACCCCACACCCGGGGGTCGCCGAGGGCGTTGCCGAGGAGCGCGCCGAGCAGCGTCGAGAGGTTCCAGAAGACGAAGACCCCGGTGCCGCCGGCCCAGAACCCGGCCCGGCGCCCCTCGGGTGTGCTCTGTGCCAGCGAGATCGCCGTCGACTCGTCGATCGTCAGCTGCGCGGCGGTGACCCGGCGCCACCCGGTCAGTCGCAGGATCCGGGCGAGCTGCAGGCCGTAGAGGCCGTTGCGGATCCCGAGCAGGGTCGAGGTCGCGACGGCCGTCACGGGGTTGCCGCCGGAGCCGATGATCCCGACGAGGGCGAACTGCGAGCCCCCGGTGAAGAGCAGCAGCGACAACGCCATCGTCTGCCACAGGTCGAGCCCGGCAGCGATCGACAGGGCGCCGAAGCTGATGCCGTACGTCCCGCTCGCGATGCCGATCGAGAGCCCCTGCTTGCGGGCCTCGGCGACCTCACGCACGGCTTCGCTCACGAGGGCGAAGGGGGGTCCGCCACCGCCGCGGTGAGGCGCACCTCGCGTGCGGTGGCACCGTCGGGGGAGACGACCCGGTCGCGGTAGGCGCCGTCCGGCTCGAGCCCGGAGCCGGTGAGGAAGGCGCGCAGCCCTTCGTGCTCGACGAGGCACCAGGCGGCGACGTGCTCGGCACCGGCCTCGCGCAGGATGTCGACGGCGGCGTTGACGAGTCGTGACCCGTGGCCCTGCCGGCGGTGCATCGGGTGCACGCCGAGGGCCGTGACCTCACCGGTCGCCTGCCCGGCGTCGGGGTCCTGGCTCGGACCGATCGCGACGAAGCCGACGACCTGCTCGCCGGCGCAGGCGACGAGGAGACGGTGCACCCCCTGGGGCGGCGTGCGCAGGGAGTCGCGCCAGGCGGTGGCGAAGGACTGGGGGTCGAAGGCGGCGTGCACCTGCGGCGGCACGATGCCGTCGTAGGCCTCCTGCCACACGAGCGCCTGGGTCTGCCCGACGGCAGGTGCGTCGTTGACCGTGGCGCTGCGGACGCTGGCGTCGGCGGTGGTCATCAGCGGCCGACGAACGTGGGGGTGCGGCGCTCGCCGAAGGCACGCTGGCCCTCGACGAGGTCCTCGCTCGCCCAGGCGCGGGCGAAGGCGGCGGAGTAGTCGCCGTCGGGGCCGGGGGCGGCGCCCATCCCGAGCTTGGACCCGGCCTGCGACAGGGGTGCGAGCGGCACGGCGGAGCGGGCGAGGTCGATCGCGGTGTCGAGGCCGCCGCGGACCTGGGCGAAGCCGAGGCGCCACGCGTCGTCCTCGGTGAGGACGGCGGCGGTGAGCACCATGTGGCGGGCGGCGCCCTCGCCCCAGCAGCGCGCGACCCGGTCGAGCGTCCACTTGTCCACCATGAGGCCGAGCTTGGCGACCGGTACCGCGAAACGGGCTGGTGCGTCGACGACACGCAGGTCGCAGGCGACGGCCAGCTGCATGCCCAGGCCCATGCACGAGCCGGAGATCGCGGCGACGGTCGTGATCGGGACGCCGGCGAGGTGCTGGAGAACCTCGGCGAGCCGCTCGGTGAAGGACACGTCCTCGAGCTCGGTGAGATCGGCGCCCGCGCAGAAGTGCCCCTCGGCACCGGTGAGCACGAGCGCGCGACAACCGGACCCGACGGCTGCGACGACTGCTGCGTGGAGCTCCTCGAGCGTCGTCAGGTCGAGGGCGTTGCGGCGATGGGTGCGGTCGATCGTCAGGACCGTGACGGCATCGGTGGTCTCGCTGGTGATGGGCACGTCGCCAGCATACGAAGCGGCGAAGGGAGGCCCGCGGGCCCTCCCTTCCTCCGCCCGTCGTCCCTAGGGTGGGGTCATGGACCACCACGAGCCCACGACCGTCGAGATCACCACGGTGCCGGTGCCCGGCGCCGGAGCCGAGGACGTCCTCCTCGGGCCGGACGGGCGGGTGTGGACGGGCACCGCCGACGGGGCGGTGATCGTCATCACCCCGGACGGCCGTCGCAGCGAGCGGGTCGTCGAGACCGGCGGCCGACCGCTCGGACTGGAGTGGCTGCCGGACGGCCGCCTCCTCGTGTGCGACGCACGCCGCGGCCTGCTCGCCGTCGACGTCGACGGCGACCTGGGGATCGACGAGCTCGTGACGCACGTCGACGGGACGCGTCTGGCCTTCACCAACAACGCGGCGGTCGCCGCGGACGGCACGGTCTGGTTCAGCGACTCCTCGCGTCGGTGGGGCATCGACGAGTGGAAGTCCGACCTCGTCGACCACACCCGCAGCGGTCGCCTGCTGCGCCGCGACGTCGACGGCAGCGTCGAGACCGTCCTCGACGGGCTGGCCTTCGCCAACGGCGTCGCGCTGCTCGCGGACGAGAGCGCCGTCCTCGTCGCCGAGTGCGCGCTCGGGCGGATCCGTCGGGTCGGGCTGGACGCTGGCCGGCCGGCGGCGGGTCACGTCGTGGGGGACGAAGGGAGTGCCGCCGCGCCTCCCGCGGAGCAGGTCTTCGTCGACGGGCTGCCGGGGTATCCCGACAACATCTCCCGTGGCTCCGACGGCCTCGTCTGGTCGGCGATCGCCTCCCCGCCGGACCCGGTCCTCGGCCTGCTCCAGCGCGGCCCGCAGCGGGTGCGCGACCTGGCGCTGCGGCTGCCGGACGCGCTCAAGCCGAGCCCGCGCCGCACCGTCCGGGTCACCGCCCACGACGACTCCGGCGTGCTCGTGCACGACCTCTCGGCGGACGCCACCGACTGGCACATGGCCACCGGCGTGCGGGAGCAGGACGGGCGCGTCTGGCTGGGCAGTCTCGTCGAGCCGGCGCTCGCGTGGATCGACGTGCCGCGCTGAAGCGAGGCACCCGCTCGGCCGCGGTCGTCAGGAGGCGAGCACGAGGGCGGTCATCGCGACCAGCCAGCTGACGAAGCTGCCGACGAGAAAGTACTCCGTCACCTTGTCGATCCCGATGGCTCCGGGCGAGGTGTCGTCGTCGGCGTGCGAGCGCAGCTCGGGCCAGCGGATGAGGCCCTTGGCGGCGATGACCAGCCCGGCCGCGGTCAGCTCGCCGGCGAGGCCGAGGCCGAGGATGAAGAGCCGCTCGAGCGGGCCGAGCAGCCGCCCGCCGCGCAGCTCGCCGTCGCTGCGTCCCGGGAGCGGTCGGGCCGGCAGGGCGCCCGTGGTGACGAGCACGAGGCGCACCAGGCGGTTGCCCGTGGCGAGCTGGACGAGGGCCAGGCCGGCGAGCAGGAGCGCCCGGTCGGGATCGGGCTGCCAGGGCAGGTGGCTCCACGCGAGCCAGTCGGCGAACCACCCGCCGACCGGCGGCGCCCACCCCGACCCGAGGAGCTGCGCGAGCACGGCGAGGGCGAAGACCGCGAGGGCCCGGGCGTGACCGCTCCCGCGGTCGGCCCGCTCCGCGCAGACGAGCCAGGCGACGAGGCCCACGACGGCCAGGGCGGTGAGGACGACCCCGCCCCAGGTCGTGAGCAGGCCGGCGGCGGCCGCGACGACGACGAGGACGAGCAGGCCGGCGGCCGGGACGCCACGCGTCTCGCGGCCGGCGTCGGAGGGCTGGGGGCCGAGGCTGCGCAGCAGGTCAGCGGCGCCGACGGCGACGAGCAGGGCGGCGAGCACGCTCACGGGAGGACCTCCAGGTCGGCGTCGAGGCGGATGAGCTGGTCGAGGGCGTCGACGTGGACGCGCTTGCTGACGGCAGCCGCGGAGATGTCCTCGTCGGCCGCGAGCTGGCGCTGGGTGCGCCCGGCGAGCAGCCCGCGCAGCAGGCGGACCGAGCGGTCGTCGAGCGCGGCGATGAGCAGGTCTCGGTGGCGCACGGCGGCGTCGATGGCCAGGCCCGTGGGGGAGTCCTCGCACCAGCGCGTGCGCACGACCCGGCCGTCGGCGCGGGTGCGCTCCTCGTCGTCCTTGGCGCGGGTGATCGCCTCGCGCGCCAGCCACCAGCCGGGACCGTCCTGGACGGCGCCGTCGTCGCTGAGTGCTGTCACCTCGCCGAACCCGAGGCCGTAGCGGGTGTCGACGGCGGGCAGGA
Source organism: Janibacter sp. LM (assembly GCF_039631275.1). Taxonomy (NCBI): domain Bacteria; kingdom Bacillati; phylum Actinomycetota; class Actinomycetes; order Micrococcales; family Intrasporangiaceae; genus Janibacter; species Janibacter sp. LM. The sequence continues at coordinate 75,995 of NZ_JBDIVG010000018.1, read as the reverse complement.
GCGCCAGGCGCAGCAGCAGGGCCGCGTGGACCGCCTCGCCGCGGCGCGTCCAGGCACCCTGGAACTCGTCGCCGACGGTGATCCGCAGCGGCTGGACGGGCGAGGTCATCGTGTTGACGGTCTCGAGGGCGGTCTCGAGGGCGTCGTGCAGGGCGTGACGGTCGGGGGTGGTCCGGGATCCGACGACGTCCCCGATGAGGGTGGCCACGGTGCTCATGTCAACACCATAGGTGAATTCATCGATAAATCAACCGCTAACGTTGATCTAAACGAAAATCAACCTCTGCGGTTGATGAGGGGTTCCGTTCGTAGGTCACGAAGTCGAAGCCCTCTCGCGCCTCGCGCCGCGCCTCGTGCCACGCCGTGGGGTCGACCTCGGGGAAGAAGACCTCGGCGTCGGGCGCGGCGTCGATCTCGGTCAGCTCCAGCCGCGAGGCCAGGGCGATGGTCTGGCGGTAGATCTCGCCGCCCCCGACGACGAAGACCTCTCCGGGGCCGCCCGCGACGAGGGCCTCGGCGAGCGAGTGGACGACGACGGCGCCGGGGGCCGACCAAGCGGGGTCGGAGGTGACGACGATCGTCGTGCGCCCGGGCAGCGCGCGCCCGATGGAGTCCCAGGTGCGCCGGCCCATGATCATCACCCCGCCCATGGTCAGGGCCTTGAAGTGCGCGAGGTCCTCGGGCAGGTGCCACGGCATGCCGCCGTCGACGCCGATGGCACGGTTGGCGCCGAGCGCGGCGACGAGGACGAGCCGTTGGTCGTGGCCCAGCTCGACGAAGGGGGGCGGCCCCCCGTCACGCAGCCCCTCCAGCACGACCCGCTCGTGCGGCACGACCCGCGCCGGCAGCCCGGCCAGGGGCCACCACCGCAGGTCCGCCGCCTTGTCCGGCTCCCGCAACGTCGGCTCGCCGACCCAGTCGGTGACGTGGAAGAAGAAGTCGGCGCGCTGCTCGAGACGTCCCGCCAGCGTCGAGCGCTGCACGGTGGTGAGCGGCGACGCCGTGACGACCCGCACGCCGAGCTCCTCGTCGACCTCGCGGGCGAGCGCCTCGCTGGGCGGTGCGACGTCCTCGACGTGGCCGGCGGCGCCGCACGCCCACCAGCCGTCCATGAAGCCGGTGCCCCGGCGCAGCTGCAGCAGCACCTCGGTGCCGGAGGCGCCCTCGCGGGTCATCACCGCGTACGAGGCGGCGACGAGCGGCACGCGGCCACGCAGGTCCTCGGGGACGGGGCGGGGCCGGCTCATACGGCGATCGGCGCCTTGATGCTCGGGGCGGCCTCGTAGCCGACGAGCGTGAAATCCTCGATCTCGTAGGCGTCGATCGAGTCGCGGTGGGCGATCTCCATCCTCGGCAGCGGGCCGGGGGAGCGGGTCAGCTGCAGGTCGGCCTGCTCGAGGTGGTTGAGGTAGAGGTGCGCGTCACCGAGGGTGTGCACGAGCTCACCCGGCTCCATGTCGACCTGCTGGGCGACCATCATCGTCAGCAGCGCGTACGAGGCGATGTTGAACGGGACACCGAGGAAGACGTCGGCGCTGCGCTGGTAGAGCTGGCAGGACAAGGTGGGCCTGCCCCCTTCGCTCGCCGGCGTGACGTAGAACTGGAACATCGTGTGGCAGGGCGGCAGCGCCATGTCCCCGACCTCGGCGACGTTCCACGCGGACACGATGTGCCGCCGGCTGTCGGGGTTGGTGCGCAGGCCCTCGATGACCCCGGCGATCTGGTCGATGCTCGAACCGTCGGGTGCGGGCCACGAGCGCCACTGGTGCCCGTAGACGGGACCGAGGTCGCCCTGCTCGTCGGCCCACTCGTCCCAGATGCTGATGCCGCGCTCCTGCAGCCAGTGCACGTTGGTGTCGCCCCGCAGGAACCACAGCAGCTCGCCGATGATCGAGCGCAGGTGCAGCTTCTTGGTCGTGAGCACCGGGAAGCCCGCGGCCAGGTCGAAGCGCATCTGGTGGCCGAAGACGCTGCGGGTCCCCGTGCCGGTGCGGTCGGACTTGTCGACCCCGTGGTCGCGGACGTGCTCGAGGAGGTCGAGGTACTGGCGCATGGCGCCACGATAGACGTCCCCACCGACGGCTACCCTGAGACGCATGACGACTTCCCCCTTCGGCCGGGTGATCACCGCGATGGTGACCCCGATGACCCCAGACGGCGCGGTGGACACGAAGGGTGTCACCGACCTCGTCGAGCACCTCGTCGCCACCGGACACGACGGTGTCGTCGTCAACGGCACGACCGGCGAGTCGCCGACCCTCAGCTCCGCCGAGAGCATCGCGATGGTCGAGACCGTCAAGGAGGCCGCCGGTGACCGGTTGGCCGTGACCGCCGGGGTCGGCTCCAACAACACGGCGCACGCCATCGAGATGTCGCAGGCCGCGACCCGCGCCGGCGCCGACGCCCTGCTGGTCGTCTCGCCGTACTACAACAAGCCGACGCAGGCGGGCCTGCTCGCCCACACCCGCGCGATCGCCGACGCGGCGCAGCTGCCGATCATGCTGTACGACATCCCGGGGCGCACCGCGACCCCCTTCGCAGTGGACACGCTCATCGCGCTCGCCGACCACGAGCGGATCCTCGCCGTCAAGGACGCCAAGGGCGACCTCTGGGCCTCCTCCGAGGTCATGGCCACGACCGACCTGCTGTGGTTCTCCGGTGCCGACGAGGTCAACCTCGCGCACCTCGCCCAGGGCGCCCACGGCGTCGTCTCCGTCGTCGGCCACGTCGCGGGGCGCGAGTACCGGGCGATGGTCGAGGCCGTCGACGCCGGTGACCTCGCCGCCGCCCGCGCGATCCACCACCGCCTCATCCCCGTGACCAACGCGATCATGTCCACCTCGCAGGGCGCGATCATGGCCAAGGCCGCCCTCGTCGAGCTCGGCGTCATCGAGCACGCGAGCGTGCGCCTGCCCTACGTCGAGGGGCCGGACGAGCACCTCGACATCCTGCGCAAGGGTCTGGCCGCCTCCGGGATCGGGGCAGCATGAGCCACCCGCACCCCGACCTGCTGCTGCCGCCCGCCCTCGCCCCGGGCGCGCTGCGCATCATCCCGCTCGGCGGCCTCGGTGAGGTCGGACGCAACATGGCGGTCATCGAGCACGAGGGCCAGCTGCTCGTCATCGACTGCGGCGTCCTCTTCCCCGAGGACCACCAGCCCGGCGTCGACCTGATCCTTCCGGACTTCGAGTACATCCTCGACCGGCTCGACGACGTGCAGGCCATCGTCCTCACGCACGGCCACGAGGACCACATCGGCGCTGTGCCCTACCTGCTCAAGCACAAGCCCGACATCCCGCTCGTCGGCTCGACGCTCACGCTGGCCCTCGTCGAGGCCAAGCTCAAGGAGCACCGGATCAAGCCCTGGACCCTCGGGGTCAAGGAGGGCGGGCGCGAGTCCTTCGGCGTCTTCGACTGCGAGTTCATCGCCGTCAACCACTCGATCCCCGACGCGCTCGCGGTCTTCGTGCGCACCGGGGGCGGCACGGTCCTGCACACCGGTGACTTCAAGATGGACCAGCTGCCGCTGGACCGTCGCCTCACGGACCTGCGGGCCTTCGCCCGCGTCGGTGAGGAGGGCGTCGACCTCTTCATGACCGACTCGACCAACGCCGAGGTGCCGGGCTTCACCACGCCCGAGCGCGAGATCGGTCCCGCGATCGACACCGTCTTCCACAAGGCGCAGCGCCGGATCATCGTCGCCTGCTTCTCCAGCCACGTGCACCGCGTCCAGCAGGTGCTCGACGCCGCCGAGCGCAACGGCCGCAAGGTCGCCATGGTCGGTCGCTCGATGGTGCGCAACATGGGCATCGCTGCGGACCTGGGGTACCTGCACGTGCCCGACCGCGTGCTCGTCGACGTCAAGAAGCTCGACAACTACCCGGACAACGAGGTCGTCCTGATCTGCACGGGCAGCCAGGGCGAGCCGATGGCGGCCCTGTCGCGCATGGCCAACCGCGACCACCGCATCGACGTGGGCGACGGGGACACCGTGCTGCTCGCCTCGAGCCTCATCCCCGGCAACGAGAACGCCGTGTACCGCGTCATCAACGGCCTCATGCGCCTGGGTGCCGACGTCGTGCACAAGGGCAACGCCAAGGTGCACGTGTCCGGTCACGCGAGCGCCGGTGAGCTGCTCTACTGCTACAACATCGTCAAGCCGCGCAATGTCATGCCGGTCCACGGCGAGTGGCGCCACCTCGTGGCCAACGCCGAGCTGGCGATCCAGACCGGGGTCGACCCCGACCACGTCGTGCTCGCCGAGGACGGTGTCGTCATCGACCTCGTCGACGGCCGCGCCCGCATCGCCGGCGCCGTGCCCTGTGGGTACGTCTACGTCGACGGCTCGAGCGTCGGCGGCACCACCGAGGAGCTGCTCAAGGACCGCCGCATCCTGCGCGACGAGGGGTTCATCTCGGTCATGGTCGTCGTCGACTCCTCGACCGGCAAGGTCATCGCCGGCCCCGAGATCACCGCCCGCGGCTTCGCCGAGGACGACGAGATCTTCACCCAGGTCAAGCCCAAGATCATCGCCGCGCTCGACGAGGCGACCAGGAAGGGCACGACCGACACCCACCAGCTGCAGCAGGTCGTGCGCCGCGCCGTCGGTGGCTGGGTCGGCGGCAAGATCCGTCGCCGCCCGATGATCATCCCGGTGGTCGTGGCGGCCTAGGAGACGGTGCCCCGCGCGTCCCAGGATTCTCGGGTGACCCGATAAACCTCGCCTTCGCAAGAGTTTCAGACTCTTGCGAAGGCGAGGTTTCTCTTGCTGAGCGAAGGGGGACTGCCGGGTCCCCCCTTCGACCTCACCCGAGGAGGGTCAGAGGGCGCGAAGGGCGCCGAGGAGCCGGTCGATGTGCGCCGGGGTGGTGCCGAGGCCCGCGCTGATCCGCACCGCGGTGTCCTGCTCGTGCTCGGAGAGCAGGTCGTCGACGAGCAGGTGCGCGCAGAACTTGCCGTCGCGCACACCGATGCCGTGGTCGTCGCCGAGGATGCGCGCGACCTCGCTGCTGTCGTGGCCGTCGACCGTGATCGCCGCGACGGGGGCGCCCTCTCCACCGCCGAAGAGCGTGTGGACGCGCACACCCTCGATCCCGGCCAGACCGCTCAGCAGTCGGATGCGCAGGGCCTGCTCGTGGTCGATGATCGCCCGCTCGCGCTCGGCGATGATCTCGCAGGCCCTCGCCAGGGCAATCGCGCCGAGGACGTTGGGGGAGCCGGCCTCGTGCCGGGCCGGACCGCAGGTCCACTCTGTCGTGTCGAGACCGACGCGGGCGGTGGCGCCGCCACCGGCGAGGTAGGGGTCGGCGGCGTCGAGCCAGTCGCTGCGGCCGACGAGCACCCCGGCGCCGAACGGGGCGTAGATCTTGTGGCCGGAGAAGGCGACCCAGTCGATCCCGAGGGCAGCGATGTCGACCCGACGGTGCGGCGCGACCTGGGCGGCGTCGAGGGCGAAGCGGGCGTCGTGCTCGCGGGCGACCGCGGCCAGGCGCTCGATCGGCCAGTGCTCGCCCGTGACGTTGGACGCGCCCGTGGCGACGACGAGGCGGTGCTCTGCGGGGTGGTTGCGCAGGGCCTGCTCGAGGAGCTCGACGGCCTCGTCGCGGCTGTGCGGCACGGGCAGCCGCAGCGCGTCGCCCCACGGGAGGAGGGCCGCGTGGTGCTCGGAGGCGAAGACGAAGACCTTCGTGCCCGCCGGCAGCGCCCGGGCCAGCAGGTTGAAGGAGTCGGTCGTGTTGCGGGTGAAGACGACCTGGTCGTCCTCACGCGCCCCGACGAAGTCGGCGACGCTCTCGCGAGCCTGCTCGTAGCGCGAGCTGGTCACCCGGGAGGCGAAGCCGGCACCGCGGTGAACGGACGAGTAGGTCACCGCGGCGGTGGCGACCTCCTGCGCGACGGCCTCGAAGGCCGGGGTCGTCGCCCCGTGGTCGAGGTGCGCGTACTCGACGGTCGAGCCGTCGCGGTCGCGGTAGGTCAGGCCCTCGGAGACGAGGCGGGGGAGGTCGGTCGAGGTCTGCTGCACGTGGGACACGGTCATGGGGATGCTCCTGGTCCGTCAGGGACCCGGGTGTCGACCACGAGTCCGCGCTTGCCGGGCGACAATGGCGTCGCCGGCCAGGTCGTCACCCGGAGCACCCCACCGCGGAGGAGGGTTGCCGACCAGCTAGCCGGGGCTTGTCGCTGGTACTCGTGACCTTGCGGATGACCATATCGGACACCGGTGGGTCCGTGTCGAGAGGAGGCGAGGCGCATCTCGCCACCTGGGACGTCAGCCGAGGGCGACGGCGATGACCGCTCCGGCGACGAGGTAGGGACCGAAGGCGAGGTGCGTCCCCCGGTCGGCCCGGCGCGCGAGCAGCAGTGCGAGAGCGGCGAGTCCACCGATGACGAAGCCCACCCAGACCCCCACGACGAGGTGCGTCCAGCCGAGCCAGGCGAGCGTCGGCGCGATCGAGACCATGAGCTTGGCGTCGCCCATCCCGATCGAGCGGCCGAAGAGGAGGAAAGCGAGCGCGAGCGTCCCGCCCCCGACGAGCAGGGCCGCGAGCCCGGCCCGCTGCAACGCCTCCCACTCGCCGGTCGCGGCGGAGGCGAAGGTGAGCAGCACGGCCTGCACGGGGACCAGGGGCAGGGTGATCGCGTTGGGCAGGCGGTGGACGTCGGCGTCCACCGCGGCGAGGACGAGGCCGGCGAGGGCCAGCGAGAGCGGTGCCGCGAGCACCGGCCACGGCAGGTCGGAGAGCCCGCGGGCGATCGCCCACCCGACGGAGGGGGCGACCGGCAGGACCCACAGGTGTCGGGGGAGGGGACCCCCTTCGTCCTCCCGCCGGTACGTCCCGGTGCGCAGCCAGAGGTACCCGACCACGCCGCCGACGAGCGCCAGGAGGGCGACGATGAGGGTGCGTGCGTCCACGGCGGCGACGCTACTCGGCGGGTGGCGGGGCCGCTCCCCGATCTCCACAGGTTGCCGTTGTTGCGCGTGTGACGCGTGTGTCGGGCGGGGCTTTCGCCTAACCTGCGGAACATGGCCACTCGTCCGTCGACCTCCTCGCGCAGCACCAAGGGCGCCTCGTCGCGCCCCAAGGGCAGCACCCGTCCGTCGGGTCGCACGTCCGCTGCGAAGGGGAAGAAGACCGCCGCCCCGCGCAAGAAGGCCGCGTCCGGCGGGGGTCTCCCGCTGCCGCTGGCCGCGGTCCACAGGACGTGGGTGGGCGTCGCCCACGCCACCGGCGCCGGCGTGCGCCGGATCGGCACGAGTGCCGGCGAGATCGAGCCCGAGCACCGGCGCGACGGGTGGGGCTTCCTGGCCCTCGCGCTGGCCCTGGTCGTCGCGGTCCGCGAGTGGTGGGGCCTGTCGGGCGCCTTCGGTGACGTCGTGCACGCGGTCTTCGCGGGCACCTTCGGCCGGGTGGCCTACGCGCTGCCGATCGTCCTGCTGCTCCTCGGGGTCCGCCTGCTGCGCTCGGCCGGCGAGTCCGCGGCCGACGCTCGCCTGGGCTTCGGCACGGCGGGGCTGCTCTTCGCCGTCTCCGGCCTGACGCACGTCTCCAAGGACATCCCGCAGCCGCCGGACGGCGCCGGGCCCATGAGGGACGCGGGCGGCATCGTCGGCTTCCTCGCCGCGGACCCCCTGACCACGGCGGTCACGGAGTGGCCGGCCATCATCCTGCTGGTCCTCCTCGGCCTCTTCAGCCTCCTCCTGCTCACCGGCACCCCCCTGCACGAGGTGCCGCAGCGCTTGGCCTACGTCCGGGCCGCCTTCACCGGGGAGGTCCCCTCGCACGTCACCAGCGCCGACGTCGCGGCGAAGGGGGACGCTCCCCAGGCCGCGGTCGCGCGGGCCCGGCGTCGGCGCACCTTCGACGACGACGAGAACCTGGGCGAGCGCGACGGCGACACCGCCTTCGACCAGGCCGCGGTGGTCCAGCCCGCGGGGAAGGGACGCAAGCGCAAGGGCGCCGCCGCGCCCGTCGACGCGGTCGACGAGCCGGCCGCGGATGCCGCGGCCACCGACGGTCCCCGTCCGGGGGAGAAGCGGCCGACCAAGAACCCGGTCGTCGCGCCGATCAGGAGTGCGGACAAGCCGGCCCTGGAGCCGCCGCCCACGACCCAGCTGCCGCAGCGGGTCGAGCAGCTGGCCCTGGCCGGCGACGTCACCTACACGCTCCCGGACAGCCAGCACCTCAAGCCCGGCGCACCCCACAAGGAGCGCTCGGCGGCCAACGACAAGGTCGTCGAGTCCCTGACGAGCGTCCTCGACGAGTTCGGCATCGACGCGCAGGTCACCGGGTTCCACCGCGGCCCGACCGTTACCCGGTACGTCGTCGAGCTCGGCCCGGGCGTGAAGGTCGAGCGGGTCACCGCGCTGTCGAAGAACATCGCGTACGCGGTCGCCTCGGCCGACGTGCGCATCCTCAGCCCCATCCCGGGCAAGTCCGCCATCGGCATCGAGATCCCCAATGCCGACAAGGAGATGGTCTGCCTCGGCGACGTGCTGCGGTCCGACGTCGCCCGCAACAACGAGCACCCGATGGTCATGGGCGTCGGCAAGGACGTGGAGGGCGGCTACGTCATCGCCAACCTCGCGAAGATGCCGCACCTCCTCGTCGCCGGCGCCACCGGCTCCGGCAAGAGCTCCTTCGTCAACTCGATGATCACCTCGATCCTCATGCGGGCCACGCCCGACGAGGTGCGGATGGTGCTCGTCGACCCCAAGCGCGTGGAGCTGACGGCCTACGAGGGCATCCCGCACCTCATCACGCCGATCATCACCAACGCCAAGAAGGCGGCGGAGGCCCTGCAGTGGGTCGTGCGCGAGATGGACATGCGCTACGACGACCTCGCGACCTTCGGCTACAAGCACCTCGACGACTACAACAAGGCCGTCAGGGCCGGCAAGGTCGAGCCGATCCCCGGCAGCGAGCGGGTCATCCAGCCCTACCCCTACCTGCTGGTCATCGTCGACGAGCTCGCCGACCTGATGATGGTCGCCCCGCGCGACGTCGAGGACTCGATCGTGCGCATCACCCAGCTCGCGCGCGCGGCCGGCATCCACCTCGTGCTCGCGACCCAGCGACCCTCGGTCGACGTCGTCACCGGCCTCATCAAGGCCAACGTCCCCTCACGGATGGCCTTCGCCACCTCGTCGCTCGCCGACTCGCGCGTCGTGCTCGACCAGCCGGGCGCGGAGAAGCTGCTCGGGCAGGGTGACGCGCTCTTCCTGCCGATGGGCAAGTCCAAGCCGATGCGTGTCCAGGGCGCCTGGGTCACCGAGTCGGAGATCGAGGCCGTCGTCAGCCACGTGACCGGTCAGCTCAAGCCGACCTACCGCGAGGACGTCGCCCCCGAGACGCCCAAGAAGCAGATCGACGAGGACATCGGCGACGACCTCGACGTGCTGCTCCAGGCGACCGAGCTCGTCGTCACGAGCCAGTTCGGCTCGACCTCCATGCTCCAGCGCAAGCTGCGCGTCGGCTTCGCCAAGGCCGGTCGCCTCATGGACCTGCTCGAGTCGCGCGGCGTCGTCGGGCCGTCCGAGGGCTCCAAGGCCCGCGACGTGCTCATCACGCCCGAGGACCTGCCGACCACCCTCGCCCTGATGCGCGGCGAGGAGCCGCCGGCGTCCACCGGGGACGAGGGCGACCCCCACGACGACGAGGACGAGGCCGTCGTCGTCACCGAGGCCGAGGCCGCCGCCGGGGACACCGCGGTCATCGACGTGCGCGAGGGATCACCGGCTGCGCCGCACAACCGCTACCCGACGGACCCCATCGGTACCGAGGTCGTCGAGGAGTGGACCGAGGACGACGACGAGGACGCCTGGTCCCTCACCGACCGTCACTGACCGGCCGGCGCAGGAGCGGGGGCAGGATCAGCGGGCCGTCGGCGACGGGCGAGTCTAGGGTTGCCGCATGACGAAGGCCTGGTACGAGCTCGACAGCCGACCGACGGGTGCCCGGTACTGGGCCGCGGTGGTGCGCAAGCAGCCATCCGCTGTCCTCGTCGCGATCCAGCTGTTCGCGATCATCCTGCTGCCGTGGGTCGAGTCCGAACCCTGGGGACGCGTGGTCATCACGTCGTTGTCGCTGTTCGCGGTGACCTTCGGCATCTGGGTCGTGCGCTCCACCCCGGCCCTGACGTGGCTCGCGCTGCTGATCGGCTTTCCCGCCTTCGTCCTCGAGGTCTGGTCCGTCCTCGAACCTGCCGACCACGTCGTCGGCTTCACCGCGCACGCGCTCCTGGCGGTCTTCTACTTCTATGTCGCCTACGGCCTCGTCTCGTACATGTTCGCCGACACCTGGGTGACCAAGGACGAGCTCTTCGCCGTCGGGGCGGCCTTCACCGTGCTGCTCTTCGGCTTCGCCTACCTCTTCGTCGCAATCCAGACTCTGGCGCCCGGCTCCTTCACCGGTCACACCGGCGAGGGCCGCAAGACCTTCCTCGAGCTGCTCTACTTCTCCGGAGCCAACCTCACCAGTGTCGGGCTCTCGGATGTGGGCGCAGTCAAACCGCACGCCAGAGCGGCAGTGATCATCGAGCAGCTGAGCGGCGTGCTCTACGTCGCGATGGTCATCTCGCGTCTGGTCGCCCTAACCGTGATGCGGGCACGCAGCTGACGGTGTCCGTCGCCCTGCACCGAGCACCTAGAGTGGGGGGCATGTCCGTCCCCACCCGTAGCGTCGCCCTCGTCACCCTGGGGTGTACCCGTAACGACGTGGACTCCGAGGAGCTCGCCGGGCGCCTGTCGGCGGAGGGCTGGACCCTCGTCGACGACGCGGCCGAGGCCGACGTCGCCGTCGTCAACACGTGCGGGTTCATCGAGCAGGCCAAGAAGGACTCGATCGACGCGATCCTCGAGGCGAACGACCTGCGTGAGCACGGACGCACGCAGAAGGTCGTGGCGGTCGGCTGCCTCGCCGAGCGCTACGGCAAGGAGCTGGCGGACGAGCTGCCCGAGGCCGACGCGGTCCTCGGCTTCGACTCGTATGCCGACATGTCCAGCCACCTGCGAGCGGTCCTCGACGGGCACGCCCCCGAGGCCCATACCCCGGGCGACCGCCGCAGGCTGCTGCCGATCTCCCCGGTCGAGCGGGACGCGAGCGAGCTCTCCGTGCCGGGTCACGGCGCTGGTGACCTCCCGCGCGCCCGTCTCGACGACAAGCCGTGGGCGCCGCTGAAGATCGCCTCTGGCTGCGACCGGCGCTGCGCCTTCTGCGCCATCCCGGCCTTCCGCGGCGCCTTCGTCTCGCGCCGCCCGAGCGACGTCGTGGCCGAAGGGAGGTGGCTCGCCACCCAGGGCGTGCGTGAGCTCTTCCTCGTGAGCGAGAACTCCACGTCCTACGGCAAGGACCTCGGCGACCTCGACCTCCTCGAGCAGGTCCTGCCCGAGCTGACCACGATCGAGGGCATCGAGCGCGTCCGGGTGTCCTACCTGCAGCCCGCCGAGATCCGCCCCGGCCTGCTGCGGGCGATGGCGAGCACCGAGGGTGTGGTGCCGTGGTACGACATCTCCTTCCAGCACGCCTCCGGTCCGCTGCTGCGGCGGATGCGCCGCTTCGGTGACACCGACTCCTTCCTCGGCCTCATCGAGGGCATCCGTGAGCGCCAGCCCGAGGCCGGCATCCGCTCCAACGTCATCGTCGGGTTCCCCGGGGAGACCGAGGAGGACGTCGCCGAGCTCGAGCGCTTCCTCGTCGGGGCGCGGCTCGACGTGGTCGGGGTCTTCGGGTACTCCGACGAGGACGGCACCGAGGGCGAGCTGCTCACAGACAAGATCGACCCCGATGTCATCGCCACGCGGGTCGACCGCCTCACCCGGCTCGTGGAGGAGCTCACCGCGCAGCGTGCCGAGGAGCGCATCGGCCAGGTCGTCGAGGTGCTCGTCGAGGACGTCGACGAGGAGAGCGGTGAGGTGAGCGGCCGCGCCGCGCACCAGGGCCCCGACGTCGACGGCGTCACGCTGCTGACCGGTGCGCTCGAGGGTGTCGAGATCGGCGCCTTCGTCGCTGCCGAGGTGGTCGGCACCGAGGGCATCGACCTCGTCGCGGAGGTCCTGGCGTGAGCCAGGACCATCCCACCCCGGAGGCACCGGAGGGCATCTCGATGCCGATCCCGGAGCCGAGCCCGTGGAACCTCCCCAATGCGCTGACCGTCCTGCGGATCCTGCTCGTCCCCGTCTTCGTCTGGCTCGTGCTGCGTGACGGCGGCGACGACCCGGCGACGCGCTGGTGGGCCTGGGGCGTCTTCGCCGTCGCGATCATCACCGACCGCATCGACGGTGACCTGGCCCGGGCCAAGGGGCTGGTGACGACCTTCGGCAAGGTCGCCGACCCGATCGCCGACAAGGCACTGACGGGCGCCGGCCTCATCACGCTGTCGATGATCGGCGAGATCCCCTGGTGGATCACGGTCGTCATCATCGCCCGCGAGCTCGGCATCACGCTCCTGCGCTTCTGGGTCATCCGGCACGGGGTCATGCCGGCCAGCCGTGGCGGCAAGGTCAAGACCTTCCTCCAGGCACTGGCCATCGGGCTCTTCGTCATCCCGCTGAGCAGCCTGCCCGTCGAGTGGCTGTGGCGGGGGATCGCCTGGCTCATCCTCGTCGCCGCGCTCGTCGTGACGATCGCGACTGCGATCGACTACGTCATGAAGGCCCTGACCCTGCGGACCACGAGCGATCGCGCCCGGATGAAGCGCGCCCGTCGGGCCAGTGGCGGCCGCTGACGGCTCGCCGGCGGGTGCCGCCGGGCTGCTGGCCTCCCTTCGCGCCGTCGGGTGGTCCCTCGGCACCGCCGAGTCCCTGACGGGTGGTCGGCTCGCGGCGACGATCGTCGACGTCCCCGGGGCCTCCGCGGTCTTCCGCGGATCCGTCGTCGCCTACGACCCAGCGGTCAAGATCGAGGTCCTCGGCGTCGACCCCGAGCTGGTCGCCCGGGTCGGGACGGTCGACGAGGAGGTCGCGACGCAGATGGCGAAGGGGGCCGCCCGCGTCCTCGGCGTCGACGTCGCCATCGCGACGACCGGGGTCGCCGGCCCCGGGCCGAGCGAGGGACACCCCGCCGGGACGGTCTGGCTGGCGTGCCTGACCCCCGACGGATTACGGACGCGACGCCTGGCGTTGACGGGGGATCGGGACGCCGTGCGGTCCGGGGCGGTGGAGGCGGCACTGGACCTCGCCGTGCGGGACTCACCCTGACCGTTGTCGGGGTGGCGGGGTACGGTTGGAACCAGTAGATGCGAGGTAGGAGGTGAGCGCGATGGTGCTGCTGCGTGAGGAGCTCGGGGACGTGCTGCGCGATGCGCGCCGTGCCCAGGGCCGGACCCTGCGCGACATCTCCGCCAAGGCCTCCGTCTCCCTCGGCTACCTCAGCGAGATCGAGCGCGGGGAGAAGGAGGCGAGCTCGGAGCTGCTCGCCTCGATCTGCACCGCCCTCGAGATGCCGATGTCGCTCGTCTTCACCGAGATCGCCCAGCGGGCCGACCGCGCCGAGCGCGCCTCGGCTCCGGTGACCCTGCCGGTCGCCAACCGGTCCGAGGACGTCGTCTCCGCGGCCTGATCGGCTCGGCCTCAGGGCCGTGGCCGTCGGCGGGAGCCGAGCGGCCCCTGCGGTCGGCCGTCGTCCGTCGGCCCCACCCCTCCCTGGCACCCCGGGCAGGAGAAGAAGACCCGGTCCGGCCCCTGGCGCCCGAGAGGGGCGACCCGCACGGTCTGGCCGCAGCGTCGACAGGGGCGACCCGACCGTCCGTGCACCCACGCCCGCTGGTCGGCGCGCAGGATGCCGGTGGCCGACTGGACCGCGTGCTCCCGGCCGCGCAGCATGAGCTCGTGCAGGCGGGCGAGCAGGGCGGTGACCTCGTCGTCGCCCAGGTCCGCCGCCGGACGCCACGGGTGCAGCCGCTGGACGAAGAGCCCCTCGCTCGCCCAGAAGGTCCCCACGCCGGCGAGGACGCGCTGGTCGAGCAGCGCCGCGGCGACCGAGACCTGCTCCGGCTGCTCGCTGATCCGTCGGGCGACCAGGTCGGGGTCCCAGTCGTCCCCGAGGATGTCGGGTCCGAGGTGCCCGACGAGCCGGTGCTCCTCGTCACGCCGCACGACGTCGAGCTCACCGAGCCGCAGCCCGAGCGTCGTCCAGTCGTCGTTGCCGATGGCCGCGCGCAGGTCAGGGCGGCGAAGGGAGCGCCTCGCCGCCTCGGACCCCGCCGCCTCGACCCGCCAGGATCCCTCCATCCGCAGGTGCGTGTGCAGGGTCCAGCCCGAGTCGAAGCGGTGGAGCAGGTGCTTGCCCCGGGGCACGACCTCGTCGACGACCGCCCCGCGCAAGGGCGCCTCGTCGACCTCACCCCACCGGATGTCGACGAGCAGCGCGCGCCGGCCCGCGAGGGCAGCGTGCAGCCGCTGTGCCGTCCGCCAGACGGTGTCGCCCTCGGGCACGGTCAGCCCCGCCCGCTCGGCCGCAGCCGCAGGCCCCGCGGCGTCATCGTGAACCCGGCGTCGGTGAGGGCCCGCGCGAGCGGGTCCTGCGACCCGAGCACGGGAGCGCCGTCGGCCCGCTGCACCGTGAGGCGGCCGAGCGCGCCCCGGTGCACCGCGTCGGCGAGCCCGCGCGCGGCCAGGGCGAGGGACTCCTCGTCGCTCTCCCAGGACAGCAGCGTGCGCCCGCCGCGCTCGACGTAGAGGACGAGCTGCCCGTCCACCGCGACGACGAGTGCCCCCGCCTTGCGGCCGGGCTGGTGCCCGGAGTCCCGCTCGGGCCAGCGCAGCGCCGCTCCCCACGGGTTGGCAGGGTCGGTCGCCGCGAGCACGACCGGCCCCTCGGGAGCGCGGGTCGAGCGCACCTCGTCCACGGCGCCCGGCACCGCGAACTGCGAGGCCCCCAGCCCCTCGATGAAGTAGCCGCGCCGCACCTGGCCGGCCTCCTCGGCGGCCCCGAGCACGCGGTGGATCGCCGCGAAGCCGCCGGTGACCTCCTCGGCGACGACGGCGCCGCGCGTGACGACGCCGTGCCGGTCGAGCAAGCCCTCGGCGGCCGCGTGGATGCGCGTCGTCGGGTCGCTCTCGGCGATCGGCAACGCAGACCACCGGCCGGCGGCGCGCGAGGGCCCGCTGCGCTGAGGCAGGGCGGCACGGCCCAGCCGCGGCCGACCGCCGTACCGGCCCCGAGGGGTCGGCCGGCGCTGCGCCTTGTGCGCGGTGCGTCCACCGGCGAGCAGACCCCGGACCGGGGCAAGCGTGTCGCCGGTGACCAGCCCGCGGTGGGCGAGCGACCACAGCGTGTCGGCGAGCTCCTCGTCGTCGATCCGCTCCTCGTCCTCCGCCCGGCTGCGGGCGAGGGCGTCGGAGAGGTCGCGGAAGAAGTAGGCGCCTCCGCCGGCCAGCGCCGCGTGGACCCGCTCCTCGACATCGCCCAGACCGGACGCGTCGGGGACCGGGAGCGTCGTGTCGGCGCCGTCGGCGAGGTGCAGGCTGATCCACGCGTCGTCACCGGGGAGGCTGCCGTGGCCGGCCCAGAGCACCTGACCGGTCGCCATGAGGTCGTCGAGGATCGGCCTGACCGTGTCGTCGACGCGCGCGGGCAGGACGAGCGACTCGAGCGCGCTGGCCGGGACCGGGACCCCGCTCAGCTGCTCGACGACCCGCAGCACGCCGTCACGTCCGCGCATGCGACGCCCGACGCCCTGCCACGCCGGCAGGAAGCGTGCGTACTGCCGCGGCTCGACCGGTTCGACCTCGTGCCTCAGGGCGGCCAGCGATCGGCGCCGCAGGGTCCGCAGCACCTCGGCGTCGCAGAACTCGCCGCCCCGGCCGCCGCACTCGACGGGCAGCAGGTCGCCCTCGACGAGCCGGCCGGTCTGGACGAGGCGCCGCAGGGCGTCGGTGGCGACCGCGCGGCCGATGCCGTAGTGGGTCGCGAGGTCGGCCGCCGCGAAGGGGACGTGGGTGCGGGCATATCGTGCGACGAGGTCACCGAGCGGGTCGCTCGTCGGCTGGAGCATCGAGTCGGCGAGCCCCGGCGGCAGGCTGACGCCCAGGGCGTCGCGCAGGCGGGCGGCGTCCTCGGTGCTCGCCCAGCGGTCCTCGCCGGCGACGCGCACGGGGATGACCTGGCGGCCGCGCTCGAGCTCGGCGAGGGCGGCGCGGACGTCCTCCTCGTCGAGCCGGCTGCGTCGGTCGAGCTCGGCCACGGAGAGCGGGCCGAGCACCCGCAGCAGGTCCAGCAGGTCCTCGCCGTCGCGGGCCGCGCGCTCCGGGGTGAGGCTCTGCAGCTCGGCGGCGGTGCGCTCCACCGCGGCCGGGTCGAGGAGGTCGGACAGTGCGAGCTGCTCGCCGCGCCCGAGGAGGTCGGCGAGCAGGCTGGGGTCGAGCGTCAGGGCCGCGGCGCGCCGCTCGGCGAGGGGGGAGTCCCCTTCGTAGAGGAACTGGGCGACGTAGCCGAACATCAGTGACGCGGCGAAGGGGGAGGGCCGTGGGCTCTCGACGTCGACGAGCGTCACCCGGCGCCCGGCGATGTGCGTCATGAGCTCCGTCAGCGCCGGCACGTCGAAGACGTCCTGGAGGCACTCGCGCACGGCCTCGAGCACGATCGGGAAGTCGGAGTGACCGCTCGCGACCTCGAGCAGCGCCGCGGCCCGCTGCCGCTGCTGCCACAGCGGCTGACGTCGGTCGGGCCGGCGCCGGGGGAGCAGCAGAGCCCGGGCGGCGCACTCGCGGAAGCGCGCGGCGAAGAGCGCCGAGCCACCGATCTCCTCGGTGACCGCCCGCTCGACGTCGGCCGGGTCGAGGGTGATGAGGTCGAGGACCTGGGTGCTCACGGCGCCGGAGTCCGGCGCTGCGTCGAGCTCGATGTCCGGGAGACGCAGGACGATCCCGTCGTCCCCGTGCATCGCCTGCACGTCGATGCCGAAGCGCTCCCGCATGCGCCCGGAGATCGCGAGCGCCCACGGCGCGTGAACCTGCGCGCCGAAGGGGGAGTGCAGCGCCACCCGCCAGTCGCCGATCTCGTCGCGGAAGCGCTCGACGACGATCGTGCGGTCGTCGGGCAGGTGACCGGTGGCGGTGCGCTGCTCGTCGAGGTAGGCGAGCAGGTTGTCGCGGGCCCACTCGTCGAGGCCGGCCTGCGCGAGGCGGGCGTGCGCCCCCTTCGCGTCGAGCCCGCCGACCTCCCGGAGGAAGCCACCGACGGCGGCGCCGAGCTCCGCGGGGCGCCCGAGCTGGTCGCCGTGCCAGAAGGGCAGCTTGCCCGGATGCCCGGGGGCGGGGGTGACGAGGACCTGGTCGTGGGTGATGTCCTCGATGCGCCAGCTGCTCGTGCCGAGGGTGAAGACGTCGCCGACGCGCGACTCGTAGACCATCTCCTCGTCGAGCTCGCCGACCCGTCGGCCGGGGCCGTCGCCGGACGCGAGGAAGACGCCGTAGAGGCCGCGGTCGGGGATCGTGCCCCCACTCGTCACCGCCAGTCGCTGCGCCCCGCGCCGCCCGACGATGGTGCCGGCGACCCGGTCCCACGTGATCCGTGGCCGCAGCTCGGCGAAGTCCTCGGACGGGTAGCGCCCGGCGAGCATGTCGAGCGTCGCGTGCAGCAGCGTCGCCGGCAAGGAGGCGAAGGGGGCCGCCCGCCGCACGAGCGCCTCCACCTCGGTGACCTGCCAGTCGTCGAGCGCGCACATCGCGACGACCTGCTGGGCGAGGACGTCGAGCGGGTTGGCGGGGACGTGCAGGGCCTCGATCTCGCCGGCGCGCATGCGCTCGACGACGACGGCGGACTGGACGAGGTCCCCGCGGAACTTCGGCAGGACGACACCGTGGCTCACGGCGCCGACCTGGTGGCCGGCGCGGCCGACGCGCTGGAGGCCGGAGGCGACCGAGGGCGGGGACTCGATCTGGACGACGAGGTCGATCGCGCCCATGTCGATGCCGAGCTCGAGGCTGCTCGTGGCGACGACGCAGGGCAGGCGGCCGGCCTTGAGGTCCTCCTCGATGAGCGAGCGCTGCTCCTTGCTCACCGAGCCGTGGTGGGCGCGGGCCAGGATGGTCTCCTGCCCCACCCGCTCGGAGTGGATCTCGTTGAGCCGCCCGGTGAGCCGCTCACCGAGTCTGCGGCTGTTGACGAAGACGAGGGTCGAGCGGTGCTGCTCGACGAGGTCGACGACCCGCTCCTCGACGTGCGGCCAGATCGACGCCCGGCGCTCCTCGCCGGCCGCAGCACCGGAGAGGTCGCCCGTCGGCTCCCCGAGGTCGGTGAGGTCGGCGACGGGGACGACGACGTCGAGCTGCCACTGCTTCGTCGACTCGGGCTGGACGATCTCGACGGGACGGCCGCCGGCGAGGAAGCGGGCGACCTCGTCGACCGGGCGCACGGTCGCGGACAGGCCGATGCGCTGGGCGGGGGACTCGAGGAGGGCGTCGAGGCGCTCGAGCGAGAGGGCGAGGTGGGCGCCGCGCTTGGTCCCGGCGAGCGCGTGGATCTCGTCGATGATGATCGTGTCGACCCCGCGCAGGGCGTCGCGGACCCCCGAGGTGAGCATGAGGAAGAGCGACTCGGGCGTCGTGATGAGCACGTCGGTCGGCGCCTTGGCGAAGGCGCGGCGCTCGTTCGCCGGGGTGTCACCCGAGCGGACGGACACGGAGACCTGCGGCGCCGGCAGTCCCAGCCGGTCGGCGGCGTGGCCGATGCCGACGAGCGGGGCGCGCAGGTTGCGCTCGACGTCGACCGCCAGGGCCTTGAGCGGGGAGATGTAGAGCACCCGGCAGCGCGCCTGCGGGTCCTCCGGTCGCGGCGTGGAGGCGAGCCGGTCGAGCGCCGAGAGGAAGGCCGACAGTGTCTTGCCCGACCCGGTCGGGGCGACGACGAGCGCGTGGCTGCCACCGCTGATCGCGCTCCACGCCCCGGTCTGGGCCTCCGTGGGCGCGGCGAAGCTGTCGCGGAACCATGCCGCGGTCGCGGGGGAGAAGCTCTCGAGGATGTCGTTGGTCATCGCAGGGACAGCCTGCCACCGACCACCGACAGCTCAGCGCTGGAGCAGCTCCAGCACCTGGTCGACCTTGCCCCCGAGCGAGTCGACCTTGCCCCCGAGCGAGTCGACCTTGCCCTCGAGCGAGTCGACCTTGCCCTCGAGCGAGGTCATCCGCGTCTCGATCGATGACATGCGCTCGCCCAGTGCCCCGACGTCCTCGGTCAGCTCGTTGAACCGGTTGGTGTGTCGTCCCTGGGTGTTGTGGATGTCAGCGATCATCGTGTAGATCGCCGAGATGTCGTTCTCGTGCTGCCGCACCTTGCGCTCGATGTCCGCCGCCGTCATCCCTCCACGATAGGCGTCCCGGCGCGACACGCCGAGGGCCCGTCGCACATCTGTGGACAACCGTCAGCTGGTCGTCACCCGCTCCCGCGCCAGCATCGCCCCGACCCTGACCAACCCGACGGTCAGTCCGACGACCAGCACCACCACGACGAGTGCCTCGATCGGTCGGGTCACGACGAAGGTCGGGATCGCGCGGTCCGGCACGGCCACCGCGCCGACGAAGGCGCCGCACAGCCCGAGCCAGCTGCCGCGCATGTTGCCCCTGTGCGCGGCGATGTTGCCCCGTCGCGCCTGGACCACCCCGAGGGTGACGGTGACGAGGGTGACGGTCGAGAGGATGTGCAGCAGGGACAGCTCACCGTCGCGGATGTCGCGGATCCAGTACGAGCTGAGCGCGACCCAGATCATCAGCCCCGCCCAGACCCGGCCGAGGAGGACGTGACGGACGTCCCCCTTCGTCGGCCGGAAGAGCTGGTGGCCGCCGAGCGGCAGGGCCACGAGCGCGGCGAGCAGGTGGGCGACGAGCAGCGGGGTCATGGTGACTCCGCGAGGAGGGCGGTGAGCCGGCGCACGTCGCGGGCCAGGGCCTCGGGGCTGCGTCCGATGGCGCGGACGGCGTCGTCGAAGTCCCGGCCGAGGCTCGTGCCGGCGCGGTCCAGCAGCGCGCGACCAGCCTCGGTGAGCGCCAGGGTGCGGCGGTTGCCGGATCCGGGCGTCCGGGCGATGTCGATCCAGCCGTGCTCGCCCAGCCCGGTGGTCGTGCGGCTGGCGGAAGCCTCGCTCAGCCCGAGCCTCGCGGCGAGGTCACGCTGGGTCAGCCCCGGGGCGTCGCCGACCACGAGCAGGGCGAGGTAGCGCGCGTACGTCAGTCCGAAGGGGGCCAGACGCACCTCCGCGGACCGGTCGAGGGCCTTGACGAGGAGGTGGAGGTCATGGGCGAGCGTGCTCATGACCTACATACTTGCAGCAGTAAGTTACGCCCGCAAGTATCAGGGGGTGACCTCGTCGCGCAGCCCGTGGACGAGCAGCGCCAGCGCCGCCGTGTAGGTCGAGAGGATCACGCCGGATGAGATCGCCTGTGCCCGAGGGGACGTCGCGAACCGCTGCCCGACGATGATCGCGGCGTCGGAGACGAGGAAGAGCGCCCCGCCGAGGGCCACGGCCCGCCCGGTGCGTGCGCGGCCACCGTCGCCCAAGGCCAGCGCCGACATCGAGCCGAGCAGGAGACCGTAGCCCGTGAGCACCGCGTCGGGAGCCCCTCCGTCGGAGTCGAGGACGGCGAGCCCGGCCAGGGTGGTCGCCGCGACGCCCACCGGTACCCGTCGGGGCCGTGCGCCGTCCCGCACGAGCAGGGCGACGAGGCCGGCCTGCTGCACGGCGAAGGCGCTCGCGCCCCGCCGCATCATCGCCCGTGACAGCTCGCCCTCGGTCCGGCTCGAGCGGTACATGTACCAGTCCCCGACGGTGGAGCCGACGAGCGCGATGAGCAGGGTGCCGGTGCGGCGGGGGCTGCGCCCGGACCGGGTCGAGAGCACCCCGGCTGCGAGCGTCGGGGCGAGCGCCAGCTTGCTCACGAGGTGGGCGCGGTCGCGACCGAGCACGTCGGCCGCGGTCGTCGCCACGGCGAGCGGGAGGTAGCCGAGCAGGTCGGGCCTCACGAGGACTCCGGCTGCTGCTGGGTGATGCAGTGGATGCCGCCACCGCGGTCGAAGAGCGGGCGGGCATCGACGCCGACGACCTCGCGGCCCGGGTAGACCTCGCGCAGGATCTCGAGCGCCCGCTCGTCGTGCGGGTCGTCGAAGACGCAGGCCACGACCCCGCCGTTGCACACCAGGTGGTTGACGTAGGACCAGTCGACCGGTCCCTCGTCGTCCGTGAGCGTCCGGGGCGCAGGGATGCGCGTGACCTCCAGCCGGCGTCCGGCGGAGTCGGTCGCCGCGAGCAGCGCCTGCTCGATCTCGCGGCTCACCGCGTGGTCCGGGTGCGACTCGTCCTCCTGCCAGTGCAGCAGCACGTGCCCCGGTTCGGTGAAGGTCGCGACGATGTCGACGTGCCCGCGCGTCCCGAGCTCGTCGTAGTCGCGCGTCAGGCCCCGCGACAGCCAGATGAAGGTGTCCACGCCGAGCAGCCGGCCGACCTCGGCCTCGATGTCCCCCTTCGTCGCCCCCGGGTTGCGACCCGGGTCGAGCTGCACGGTCTCGGTGAGCAGGACGGTGCCCTCCCCGTCCACGTGCAGCCCGCCCCCTTCGTTCACGATCGACGAAGGGAGGTGGTGCGCGCCCGCGGCGTCGGCCACCTGTGCGGCGATCCGGGCGTCGAGGTCCCACGTCGCCCAGTCCTGCCCGCCCCACCCGTTGAAGACCCAGTCCACGCCACCGAGCTCGCCGTCGGGGGAGAGGACGAAGCTCGGCCCGATGTCGCGCATCCACGCGTCGTCGAGGTCGGCGATGACGATGTCGATGGGGTGCGCGGTGTCGTTGCGCAGGTACTCGCGGCACAGGTGGATGTCGCTCGGCGACACGACCATCGTCACCGGCTCGAAGCCGGCCACCGCCCGCGCGACCGCGGCCCACGTCCGCCGGGCGCGCTCCACCTCGTCGGGGGTGTCGCCCAGGGTGTAGCCGTTGCTCGGCCACGCCATCCACGTGCGCTCGTGCTCGGTCCACTCGGCGGGCATCCGCCACGGGATCGTCTCGCCCATCGGGCGACCTCCTTGGTCGTCGTGGCTGCAGTATGCCGCCCCGCACCGACGGCCGCCGGACACACCTACACTCGCCGGGTGCGCCTGAGTCACTTCTGGACCCTCATGGAGGACGAGTTCGGGGAGGGGTATGCCCACACCCTCGCCCGCGGGCACGTCGTCCAGGCGCTCGGTGACCGCACGGTCGAGCGCGCGCTCGCCGACGGTGAGCCGCCCCGCCGGGTGTGGGAGAGCCTGTGCGAGGACCTGTCCATCCCGCCCCACCGCCGCCTCGGGCTCGACCGGGAGCCGATGGAGGTCCCGCCGGAGATCGCGAACGAGAGGCCGGAGTGAGCGTGCTGCTGAGCGCGCGCGGCCTGACCAAGACCTTCGGTGACTTCACGGCCGTCGACGGCATCGACATCGAGGTGCGGCGGGGGGAGTCCTTCGGGTTCCTCGGTCCCAACGGCGCCGGCAAGTCCTCGACGATGAAGATGGTCGCCGCCACCTCTCCGCCGAGCGCCGGCGAGCTGCGCATCCTCGGCCTCGACCCGGTGACCGACGGCGCCGCGATCCGGGCCCGCCTGGGCAACTGCCCGCAGCAGGACAACCTCGACGAGGAGATCACCGTCGAGGAGAACCTCTACGTCTACGGGCGCTACTTCGGGTTGCCGCGCCGGGTGATCCGCGAGCGGATCGACGAGCTGCTCGACTTCGCCCAGCTCACCGAGCGGCGCAAGGACAAGGTCGAGCCCCTGTCGGGTGGCATGAAGCGACGCCTGACCATCGCCCGCTCGCTCATCAACGAGCCGGAGATCCTGCTCCTCGACGAGCCGACGACCGGTCTGGACCCCCAGGCGCGGCACGTCCTGTGGGACAAGCTCTTCCGGCTCAAGCGCCAGGGCGTCACGCTCATCATCACGACGCACTACATGGACGAGGCCGAGCAGCTGTGCGACCGGCTCGTCGTCATGGACCGCGGTCGCATCGTCGCCGAGGGCTCTCCGCGCTCGCTCATCGGGTCCTACTCGACGCGCGAGGTGCTCGAGCTGCGCCTGCCGCTGGACGAGCAGGCGGACCACGCCGACGCGGCGCACCTCGTCGAGGGCGTCGGCGAGCGCGTCGAGGCACTGCCGGACCGCCTCCTCGTCTACACCGACCACGGTGACGCGGCCCTCGAGGCCGTCCACGACCGCGGCCTGCAGCCGCTCAGCGCGATCGTGCGCCGCTCCACGCTCGAGGACGTCTTCCTCCACCTCACCGGCCGCACCCTCGTCGACTGATGCTCGGCCGCGTCGGCGCCGTCGCGGGGTACTTCCTCGTCGTCTACCGGCGCACCTGGATGGGCTCGCTCTTCTCGCGCTTCGTCTCGCCGCTGCTCTTCCTGCTCGCGATCGGGCTCGGCCTCGGATCCCTCGTGGACGCGTCGTCCGGGGGAGTGGACGGCGTCTCCTACCTGCTCTTCGTCGCGCCGGGCATGGTCGCGGTGCAGGCGATGATGACGGCGGTCGGTGAGTCGACCTACCCCGTCTACGGGCTCTTCACGTGGAACCGCATGTACCACTCGATGCTCGCCACGCCCCTCACGGTGAGCGACCTGCTCCTCGGGCACCTGACGGTCATCGCCGTGCAGGGTGGCCTCGCTGCGGCGGCCTTCGTCCTCGTCGCCTCGTTCTTCGGCAGCTTCGCGTCCTGGTGGGTCCTGCTCGCGGTGCCCATCGGGGTCCTCGTGACCCTCGCCTTCGCCGTCCCGCTCTTCGGCTTCACCGCCCGGGCGAAGGGGGACTCCTCCTTCAACATCGTCTACCGCCTCGTCATCACCCCGCTCATGCTCTTCTCGGGCGTCTTCTTCCCGGTCGACCGCCTCCCCTTCGTCCTCGAGATCCTGGCCTGGGCTACCCCGCTGTGGCACGGGGTCGAGCTGGTGCGCTCGTCCGCCCACGGGAGCTTCGCCCCCTTCGACCTCGTGCACCTGCTCGTGCTGCTCGCCTTCGTCGCCCTCGGGTGGGTCTACGCCCGGTCCGGCATGACCCGGCGGTTGGTGACATGACGACCGGTGTCCTCACGCCCGGCCTGGCCATGTGGCGCGCCGTCGTGGAGCGCAACGTCGTGACCTTCCGACGGCAGTGGATCGCCTTCGTCACCGGTTTCGCCGAGCCGGTCTTCTACCTCTTCTCGCTCGGCATCGGCGTCGGGTCGCTCGTCCCCTTCGTCATGACCGACGGCGGGACACAGGTCTCCTACGCGGCCTTCGTCGCCCCGGCGATGCTCGCCAGCTCGGCGATGAACGGCGCGGTCATGGACTCGACCTTCAACGTCTTCTTCAAGCTCAGGTACGCGCGGATCTACGACGCGATGCTCGCGACCCCTCTCGGGCCGCGGGACATCGCCGTCGGGGAGGTCGTCTGGAGCCTCGTCCGCGGCGGGGTCTACGCACTCGTCTTCTACCTCGTGGCGCTCGCGGTGGGCGTCGTCGAGTCCTGGTGGTCGGTGCTCGCGGTGCCGGCGGCGGTCTTCATCGGCCTCGCGTTCTCCGCGGTCGGCATGTACGCGACGACCTTCATGCGCTCCTGGGTCGACTTCGACTGGGTCATGCTCGTCATCCAGCCGCTCTTCCTGCTCTCGGCGACCTTCTTCCCGCTCGCGACCTACCCGGGCTGGGCGCAGCCGGTCGTCATGGCTACCCCGCTCTACCACGGCGTCGCGCTCGAGCGCGGCCTCATGCTCGGCGAGGTGGGGTGGGGCCTGCTCTGGCACGTCGCCTACCTGCTCGTGCTGGGCGTGGTCGGCATCTGGGCCACCTCCCACCGCATCGAGACCCTCCTGCGCGCCTAGGAGCGAAGGGGGTCACGCCAGACCGAGCTCCGCGGCCTCCTCCCACAGCTCCTCGCGCACGCGGGGGTGGGCGGCCTGCTCGATGAGCGCCCGGGCCTGGTCCCGCTCGGAGTGGCCGAAGAGCGGGGCGGTGCCCTGCTCGGTGACGATCGCGGTGGCCTGGAAGGAGGTCACCGGCTCGTCGACGAGCGGCACGATCGTGCTGACGTCGGCGCGTGGGTGCCACGAGCGCAGCGCGAGGAAGGCCTGCCCGCCGGGGGAGTGCAGCGCGCCGACGATGAAGTCGGTCTGCCCGCCGAAGCCGCTGTGGATGCGGGCGCCGAGCCGGGAGGCGTTGGCCTGCCCGAAGAGGTCGACCTGCAGCGCCGTGTTGATCGAGGTCATCGAGCGCTGCCGCGCGATGAGCCCAGGGTCGTTGGTGCGCTCGGTGCGGGCCATCTGCACCCGCGGGTTGCCATCGACCCAGGCGTAGAGCTCGGGGGAGCCGAAGAGGAAGGACGTGGTGAGGGGATGGTCCGGGTCGAGCGCTCCGGCCGCGTCGAGGGCCAGGACGCCGTCGGAGAACATCTCCGTCCACAGCCGCAGCTCGCGGTGCTCGGTGAGCGCGGCGAGCGCCGCGTCGGGGACGGCCCCGATGCCCATCTGCAGGGTTGCGCCGTCGGGGACCATCGCGGCGACGCGGCGGCCGATGGCGCTCGTCTCCTCCCCGAGGGGCGCGTGGGCGGCGGGCGAAGGGAGCGGCTCGCTCACCTCGACCGCGAGGTCGACGTGGTCGAGCGGGACGCGCGCGTCACCGTGGGTGTAGGGCATGCGGTCGTTGACCATCGCGACGACGAGGCCGCCGCGCTCGCGGCAGGCCTCGACGGCGCCGGGCAGGAGGTTGACCTCGAGGCCGAGGGAGAGGTGCCCCTCGCGCGGGGGAGCGCAGTGCACGAGGACGCAGTCGACAGGGAGCCGGTCGCGGTAGAGGACCGGGACGAGGGAGAGGCGGCTCGGCACGTACCGCAGCCCGGCGCGGCGCCGCTGCCCGGGCCCGACGAAGCTCGTCTCGAGCGTCACGCCCGCGCGGTCGGGGAGGCCGGCCGGGCCGTTGAGCATGTTGAGCGTGTAGGTCTCGAGGGTCGCGTCGAGCAGGTGCACGAGCGCCCACGGGACGCTGTGGTTGCCGGAGACGACGACCCGCGGGTCGTCGGGCAGGGCGGTCAGGGCGCGGGCGAGGGCCTCGGGGGTGACGGTCTGCACGTCCTCATCCTGTCGTGACGGCGTGTCGGCGCGCCACCTCCCACCCTCGAACACCTGTACGGGTAACGTCGTCCACAGGTGCCCATCCGGCAGCCGCGGTGTCCACAGCCCCACGGCAGCTGCGGACGGTTGTCGGTGGTGGCTCCTAGCGTCTGACCAGACAGCACGAGACGTCCGACTGTGTGGGAACTGGTCGCCGGTGGACGCGCCCGACACGATGACAAGGAAGGTGTGGCATGGCTGAGGTCACCGCCATCGACAGCAAGCTCCACGAGCAGAAGCTCAAGTCCCTCGACAACGTCATGGGGCAGATCGAGAAGGCCCACGGCAAGGGCGCGGTGATGCGCCTGGGCGACGACGTGCGCCCCCCGATCGCGGTCATCCCGACCGGCGCGATCGCCCTGGACGTCGCCCTCGGCATCGGCGGCCTGCCCCGTGGCCGAGTCGTCGAGATCTACGGCCCGGAGTCCTCCGGAAAGACGACGGTCGCCCTGCACGCGGTCGCCAACGCGCAGCGAGCCGGGGGCATCGCGGCGTTCATCGACGCCGAGCACGCCCTCGACCCCGAGTACGCCAAGAAGCTGGGTGTCGACACCGACGCCCTCCTCGTCAGCCAGCCGGACACCGGTGAGCAGGCGCTCGAGATCGCCGACATGCTCATCCGCTCCGGCGCGCTCGACGTCATCGTCATCGACTCCGTCGCGGCGCTCGTGCCCCGCGCCGAGATCGAGGGCGAGATGGGTGACAGCCACGTCGGTCTGCAGGCCCGTCTCATGAGCCAGGCGCTGCGCAAGATCACCGGCGCGCTCAACACCTCCGGCACGACCGCGATCTTCATCAACCAGCTCCGCGAGAAGATCGGCGTCATGTTCGGCTCGCCCGAGACCACCACGGGTGGCAAGGCGCTGAAGTTCTACGCCTCCGTCCGCCTGGACGTGCGCCGCATCGAGACCCTCAAGGACGGCACCGACCCGGTCGGCAACCGCACCCGGGTCAAGGTCGTGAAGAACAAGGTCTCCCCGCCCTTCAAGCAGGCGGAGTTCGACATCCTCTACGGCCAGGGCATCTCCCGCGAGGGCGGCCTGATCGACATGGGCGTCGAGCACGGCTTCGTCCGCAAGGCCGGAGCCTGGTACACGTACGAGGGCGACCAGCTGGGTCAGGGCAAGGAAAATGCCCGCAAGTTCCTCAAGGACAACCCGCAGCTCGGCGAGGAGATCGAGGCCAAGATCAAGACCAAGCTCGGCATCGGGGTCGTTCCCGTCGAGGAGGCCGACGAGCCGGCCGAGGTCCCGGTCGACTTCTGAGCCGCGACATGAGCACTGACGAGGGAGCCGCCGCGCGCACGCTCGAGGGCCTGCGTGCGGCGGTCTCCGCCGTCGAGCGCGGTGCCGCCCCGCCGCCGGACCCCGCGGGCCGGGAGAGCGACTCCGACGCCGACCCGTACGCGGTGGCCCGCGCCGTCGTCCTGCGCCTGCTGACCGGTTCGCCCAAGTCGCGCGCCGAGCTGGAGAAGGCCTTGCGCCGCAAGGGCTGCCCCGACGACGTCGCGGCGGATGTGCTCGATCGCTTCGAGCAGGTGGGCCTCGTCGACGACGAGGCCTACGCCCAGGCCTTCGTGCGCTCCAAGCAGGCCGGTCGCGGTCTGGCGAAGCGCGCGCTCTCCCACGAGCTGCGCAGGAAGGGGGTCGACGACGAGCTCGCCCAGGCGGTGCTCGACGAGGTCGACCCGGAGGACGAGCGGGCCCGCGCCCATGAGCTCGTCGCGAAGAAGCTGCGCTCCATGCACGGCCTGGACCGCACCGTGCAGGCTCGGCGCCTCGCCGGGATGCTCGCCCGCAAGGGCTACGGCAGCGAGGTCGCGCGCCTGGTCATCAACGAGGCGCTCGACGCGCAGCCGGAGCACCAGCGCGACTAGTTCCGCCGGGCGGCCGGCTCATCCACTCGACGAGCAGGTCCGGGTTCGACCCGGCGCCCGGGCCGGGGCCGGGGCCGTCGGCCGCGACGCCGTCGCGGGCCCCGAGGCGGTCGGGGTCGCTCTTGTGCGCCGAGACCTTGAACTTCCCGGTCACCCGGCGCACGGGGATGCGGATGCCGACGGCGTGGGCCAGCATCTCGTCCACGTACGCGGGTGGTGCCATGCCCGCCCGCCCACCGCGGGTCGTCGTGCACCTCCAGCGGACCCCAGGCGTGGACGGCGACGTAGTTCCACGTCGGCACGGTGCGGTGGTGCTCGGCCTTGCTCGGGTACCAGGTGGGGGAGATGTAGTGGTCCGTGGCCCGGAAGACGGCGAGGGACTCCCCTTCGTGCCGCCCGACCTGCCACACCCCGTTGGCGCGGGCGACGTGCTCGACGAGCTCGATGCCGGATGCGGTCCGCTGCGCGAGCAGGGGGATGAGGTCGACCTCGGGGGAGGCGCCGTCATGGGTGACGAGCGAGGCGAGCGGGTGCCGGGCGATGACGTCGAGCACCAGGGCCTCGTCGTCCACCCGGTCGTGGCACCACCGCTCGTGCGTAGGGTGGGCGCGTGACCGTCAACGACTCTCTCTTCGGGACCTACGCACCCAGTGCGGCATGGGACGAGATGCTCGGCGAAGGGGGTGAGCCCCGCGCGCCGTACAAGCCGATCCACCACACCCTGCGCTCGATGGAGCCGCAGGAGCTGAAGGACCGCGCGGACGCCCTCGCCAGGATGTTCTTCGACCAGGGGGTCACCTTCGACCACGCCGGCGAGGAACGCCCCTTCCCCCTCGACGCCGTCCCCCGGGTCATCGACGCGGACGCCTGGCAGGCGGTCGAGCAGGGCGTCGCGCAGCGCGTCAAGGTCCTCGAGGCCTTCCTCGACGACATCTACAGCCGCACCGGCGGGCTGCCCCGGGCGGTCGAGGACGGCATCGTCCCGTGGAAGCTCATCGCCACGTCGAGCCACTACCACCGCGCGGTGACCGGTCTGCGACCGCCGGGCGGGGTGCGCGCGCACGTGAGCGGCATCGACCTCATCCGCGACGAGGAGGGCACCTTCCGCGTGCTCGAGGACAACGTCCGCGTCCCCTCCGGGGTCTCCTACGTCATCGCCAACCGCCGCGCGATGACCAATGTCTTCCCCGAGGCCTTCGCGACGATGCGGATCCGGCCGGTGCACGACTACCCTCGCATGCTCCTGCACGCGCTGCGCGCCTCGGCGCCCGAAGGGAGGGTCGACCCGACCGTCGTCGTGCTCACCCCGGGCGTCTACAACAGCGCGTACTTCGAGCACACCCTGCTCGCCCGGATGATGGGCGTGGAGCTCGTCGAGGGGCGTGACCTCGTCGTGCGCGGCGGCGAGGTGCGCATGCGCACGACGCACGGGGAGGAGCGCGTCGACGTCATCTACCGGCGCATCGACGACGACTTCCTCGACCCGGTGCACTTCCGGCGCGACTCGATGCTCGGTGTCACCGGCCTGGTCTCCGCCGTCCGCTCGGGCCGCGTGACCCTGGCCAACGCGATCGGCAACGGCGTGGCCGACGACAAGCTCGTCTACTCCTACGTCCCTGACCTCACCCGGTACTACCTCGACGAGGACCCGATCCTGCCCAATGTCGACACCTACCGGCTCCAGGAGCCCGAGGCCCTGCGGGAGGTGCTCGGCCGGCTCGACGAGATGGTGACCAAGCCGGTCGACGGCTCCGGTGGCAAGGGCCTCGTCATCGGACCCGCGGCCAGCGGCGCCGAGCTCGACGAGCTGCGGTCCAAGCTGCTCGAGGACCCGCGCGGCTGGATCGCCCAGCCGGTGGTCCAGCTGTCGACGGTGCCGACGCTCATCGACGGGCAGCTGCGCCCGCGCCACGTCGACCTGCGCCCCTTCGCCGTCAACGACGGCACCGACGTGCAGGTCCTCCCCGGTGGCCTGACCCGCGTCGCCCTGCCCGAGGGCCAGCTCGTCGTCAACTCCAGCCAGGGGGGTGGCTCCAAGGACACCTGGGTGCTCGCCGGACGCTACAACCGGCTGCCGCACGACGTCGACGAGCGCGAGGTCATCTTCCTCGGTACCGGGACGGGCACGCACGAGCGCGACGACGGCCCTGTCCCGCAGTCGCAGTCCCAGTCCCAGTACCAGGGCCAGTCGCAGGACCCGAGCGAGGAGGACGTCTGATGCTGAGCCGGATCGCTGACTCCCTCTTCTGGATCGGTCGCTACATCGAGCGCGCCGACGGGACCGCGCGCATCGTCGACGTGCTGCGCCTGCAGCTCCTCGAGGACCCCGCGGCGGACGAGCAGACCGCGTGCACGATGGTGCTGCGCGGGATCATGGGCTACGACGACGTCGGCGAGGTCGACTACGCCGACACCAGCCGCATGCTCGTCTTCGACGCGGGCAACCCCAACGCCGTCTCGGGCTCGTGGCACGCCGCGCGCGAAAACGCCCGGCGTGCCCGCGAAACCGTCTCCACCGAGATGTGGGAGGCGATCAACACGACCTACCACCGGTGGAACTCCTTCACCCCGGGACCCGCGACGCAGTACCACCTCGGGTGGGTGCGCGAGCGCTCCGCGCTGCTCGACGGCCTCACCGACACGACGATGAGCCACGACGACGCCTGGGACTTCCTCGTCCTCGGCCGGGCGCTCGAGCGTGCCGACATGACCGCCCGTCTCGTCGCGACGGGCGCCAGCGACCTGGGCCCCGGCTGGGGGCAGGTCCTCGCCAGCTGCGGCGCGCAGCAGGCGATGCTGCGCACGATGCGTGGCGTCGTCACCGACCGCACCGCGGCCGCCTTCCTGACGCTCGACCGGCGCTTCCCGCGCTCGGTCATCGCGGCGCTCAAGGAGGCGGAGGAGCGGCTGATCAACCTCTCGCCCGACAAGGACCGGGTCGGCTTCTCCGACGAGGGCCGCCGCATCCTCGGGCAGATCCGCACCTCGCTGGAGTTCAGCAACCCGGACACGGTGCTGCACGACCTGCCGGAGCGGATGCAGCTGGTGCAGGAGGCCGTCATGGCCGCCTCGGACGCGATCGGGGCGCGCTACTTCTTGTCCGCGCCGGTCCAGGAGTGGATGGGAGAGGTCGTATGAGCAGCAGGCGCCACCGCATCGTCCACCGCACGACGATGCGCTACGAGGGCGAGGTCACCGCCGCGCACAACGAGCTGCGCATGATCCCGGTGAGCGAGCCGGGCCAGGCGACGCTCGAGGCGCGCGTGCGCGTCAAGCCCCTCACCTGGAGCCACGTCTACGAGGACCACTGGGGTACCCAGGTCATGGCGATGGAGTCCCAGACCGGCCACGAGGTGCTCGAGATCGAGGCCACGAGCACCGTCGAGCGCTCCGAGCTGCCCGTCCAGGCCGACGCCGTCGGCTGGGCCGCGGTCAGGGACGCGACGACCTGCGACCGGTTGAGCGAGTTCCTCGCGCAGACCGGCCGGACCGCGCCGCCCGAGGAGGTCGTCGCCCTCGCACAGGAGCGCGTGGAGGACCCGACCCCGCGAGCCGCCGGGCTCGCCATCGTCGAGCGGCTGCGCGAGCGCCTCACCTACGAGAGCGGCATCACCGGCTGGCAGTCGACGGCCGCCGACGTCTGGGCCGGCGGCAAGGGCGTGTGCCAGGACTTCGCCCACGTGACCCTCGGCGCCCTGCGGTCGGCCGGGATCCCCGCCCGCTACGTGAGCGGGTACCTGACGGCCGAGGACACGGACGTCCAGCGCGGCACGACGGTGCCCGCGCGCAACCACGCGTGGATCGAGCTGTGGGACGGCGGCTGGCACGCGCTCGACCCGACCAACACCGGGCCGGTCGGGCTGGACCACGTCGTCATCGGCCGCGGCCGCGACTACGACGACGTCTCGCCCTTCCGCGGCATCTTCGTCGGCCCCCCGGTCAGCGACCTCGACATCGAGATCACCTACACCCGGCTGGGGTGAGGCGCGGACGCAGGGGGAGGGCACCCCCTTCGTCCGACGTACCCTTGACGGGCCATGACTGCGACGCCCAAGACCTATGACGTGCGCACCCACGGGTGCCAGATGAACGTGCACGACTCCGAGCGCCTGGCCGGCCTCCTCGAGACGGCCGGCTATGTCGACATCGCGAGCGTGCCGCGCCACGAGCGCGGCGAGGTCGCCGACGTCGTCGTGTTCAACACCTGCGCGGTGCGGGAGAACGCCGACAACAAGCTCTACGGCAACCTCGGCCAGCTCCGCCCGTTCAAGCAGCGCAACCCCGACCTGCAGATCGCCGTCGGCGGCTGCATGGCGCAGAAGGACCGCACGACCATCGTCGAGCGGGCGCCCTGGGTCGACGTCGTGTTCGGCACCCACAACATCGGCTCGCTGCCCGCCCTGCTCGACCGCGCCCGCCACAACGCGCAGGCGCAGGTCGAGATCCTCGAGTCGCTGGAGACCTTCCCCTCGACGCTGCCGACGCGGCGCGACTCCGCCTACTCGGGGTGGACGTCGATCTCGGTCGGCTGCAACAACACCTGCACCTTCTGCATCGTGCCCGCGCTGCGCGGCAAGGAGAAGGACCGCCGTCCCGGCGAGGTCCTCGCCGAGGTCGAGGCGCTCGTCGCCCAGGGCGTCCTCGAGGTGACCCTGCTCGGGCAGAACGTCAACAGCTACGGCGTCGAGTTCGGTGACAAGCTCGCCTTCGGCAAGCTGCTGCGCGCCTGCGGCGACATCCAGGGCCTGGAGCGGGTGCGCTTCACCAGCCCGCACCCGGCCGCCTTCACCGATGACGTCATCGAGGCGATGGCCGAGACGCCCAATGTCATGCCGAGCCTGCACATGCCGCTGCAGTCCGGCTCCGACCGCGTGCTGAGGGCGATGCGGCGCAGCTACCGCTCCGAGCGCTTCCTCGGGATCATCGAGCGGGTCCGCGACCTGATCCCCGACGCGGCGATCACGACCGACATCATCGTCGGCTTCCCGGGGGAGACGGACGCGGACTTCGAGGAGACGCTGCGGGTCGTGCGCGAGTCGCGCTTCAGCTCCGCCTTCACCTTCCAGTACTCGATCCGGCCCGGGACGCCGGCCGCGACGATGGCCGAGCAGGTGCCCAAGGAGGTCGTCCAGGAGCGCTACGAGCGGCTCGTCGCGCTCCAGGAGGAGATCTCCTGGGTCGGCAACCGTGAGCAGGAGGGGCGCGAGCTCGAAGTCCTCGTCGCGACGGGGGAGGGGCGCAAGGACCGCGAGACCGCCCGTCTGAGTGGCCGCGCCCCCGACAACCGCCTGGTGCACTTCGCGGTGCCCGAGGACCTGCCCGAGGCCGGGCGTCCGCGCCCCGGCGACATGGTCACGGTGGGCGTCACCTACGGCGCCCCGCACCACCTCGTCGCCGACTCCGCCCTGTCCGGCGGCACCTTCAGCGTCCGCCGCACGAAGGGGGGCGACGCATGGGCCGCCCTCCAGGACAAGGGCGTCGAGGGTGCCGTCGCCAAGCCCGGCGTCTCGCTCGGCATGCCGCGCATCGGGGCTCCGGAGCCCGTGGAGGCCAACGGGCCCGCCTGCAGCGCCTGATCCGCCCGAGCAGGACCACGACCGAGCACGACGAAGGGGGTCGGTCACCGTCACGGTGACCGACCCCCTTCGGGCTGGGACGGGTCAGACGCGACGGTCGTCCGGGACGTCGTCGACGCCCTCGGTCTCGATGCGCTCCTTGCGTACCGTGCCGCTCACCTGCTCCTCGTCCGTGACGGTCTCCTTCTCGAGGCGGACGCGCTCGACGGGGACGGTCTCCTTCTCGACCACGGGGCGCTCCTCGTGGAGGGTGACCTCGTGCTCCTCCTCGGAGATGCCGGGGCCGTCGAGGGCGTCGCCCCGGTTGGTGTCGGTGATCGGCTCCCGCTCGACGCGGACCTCCTCCCGGGTGACGGGGACGGTGACCTGCTGCTCCTCGGTGACGACGTACTTGCGCAGACGGGCACGACCGGTCTCGCGGCGCTCGGTCCCCACGTCGAGCCGCTCCTCGGAACGGGTCATCGCGTCGTCGGTCGTGGGTCCGGAGGTGTCGTGGCCGACGACGCGCTCACCGGTCTCGTCGTCCAGGTCCCGGCCGCCACGGCCCCCGGCCACACCGGCGACGGGTGCACCGGTGGTGCCCGTCCTGCCGTAGTGGGCGAAGAGACGCTCCTCCTCCTCGGGCTCGAGGTGCCCGTCGTCCTCGACGTTGGGTGCGTCCTTGACCTGGTCCTTCGTGTACGGCACCCGCAGGCCCTCGTCCGTCTGCTGTGCGTCGGTCAGCGGCACGAAGCTCGAGCGGGTCCCGAAGAGCCCGGTCCTGACGGTGATCCAGTCCGGGCGCCCGGTCTGGTCGTCCAGGTACACCTGCCCGACGCTCCCGATCTTCTCCCCGTCGGAGCCGTGGACGTCCCGCCCGCTGATCTGGTCGATGGCGTTGTGGTCGATGCTCATGTTCCGTTCCTCTCGTGGTCGTGTCGACGGCCGGGGTTCGGCCGGAGGCACCACTGGCCTACCCCTGCCGAGGGAGCCAAAACACGACGAAGGGGGTCGATCGCCGTGATGATCGACCCCCTTCGCGTCAGAGCGGTCTCACTCGCCGATCTTGCCGTCGAGGAACTCCCTGCCCTGGTCGCTCTTGTCGGCGTCAACGCCCTTGCCCTCGGCGAACTCGCCGGCCTTGTCGAGGCCCTGGTCGCTGTGCTCCTCGACCTTGTCGCTGTGCTCACCGAGCGCGTCGGTGGCCTGGCCCTTCAGATCGTCGAACCCCATGGCGTTCTCCTTCTGTGTCGGCATGCCCGGTACGGGCCGTGGCACCACACAAGCACGACATCTCTGGCGCTTCAACGGGAACGGGCGTACGGTCGATAGTGGTTGAAAAACGAATAGTTGACACGACAAGCAAAAGGTCCTAACGTATGTCGTGTTCCAACCACCTCCCGGACCACGGCACCACCACCAAGGAGCTCCACATGACCGACCTGAACATCCCCGCCGGTACCTACGCCATCGACCCGAGCCACACCGAGGTGAGCTTCGTCGCCCGCCACGCGATGGTCACCAAGGTCCGCGGCTACTTCCGCGACCTGGAGGGCACCATCACCGTCGCCGAGGACCTGGGCGCCTCCAGCGCGACGGCCACGATGAAGACCGCTTCCGTCGACACCGGCAGCGCCGACCGTGACGGCCACCTGAAGTCGGCCGACTTCTTCGACGTCGAGACCAACCCGGAGATCACCTTCGTCTCCACCGGCGTGCAGAACGCCTCGGGCAACAGCTTCGACCTCGTCGGCGACCTGACGATCAAGGGCGTCACCAAGCCGGTCACCCTGAAGGCCGAGTACGACGGCACCGCCCAGGACCCCTTCGGCAACGTCCGTGTCGGCTTCACCGCCCAGACGGTCGTCGAGCGCGAGGACTGGGGCCTCACCTGGAACGCCGCGCTCGAGACCGGCGGCGTGCTCGTCTCCAAGAAGATCACCCTCAACCTCGAGGTCTCGGCCATCAAGCAGGCCTGAGCCTCGACCCCGGGCTCGTAGAGCCCGCCACCCCCGCGGAGCCGGGACCGGTGCCCCCTGACCGGTCCCGGCTCCGTCATGCCCGTCCCGCGGGCCAAATAGGATGCCGCCCATGACGATCCGCCCCATCACCATCACGGGTGAACCGGTCCTGCACACGCGCGCCCAGCCGGTCACCGAGTTCGACGCCGAGCTGCGCACCCTCGTCGAGGACATGTACGAGACCCAGGAGGCCGCGCACGGCGTCGGTCTGGCAGCGCCGCAGATCGGGGTCGGCCTGCGGGTCTTCACCTGGAGCATGGCGAACGACGACGGCGTGCCGACCCTCGGTCACGTCATCAACCCCTACGTCAAGGCAGCCAAGCCCGCCGTCGGCGAGCCCGACCGCGACAACGAGTCCGAGGGTTGCCTCTCCGTGCCCGGCTACTCCTTCCCGCTGCGCCGCGGTGAGAGCGCCGAGGTGAGTGGCTACGACTGGGACGGCAACGAGATCGCCTTCACCGCCACCGGGTGGTTCGCCCGCTGCATGCAGCACGAGTACGACCACCTCAACGGCTTCCTCTACGTCGACCGGCTGGGCGAGAAGTGGAAGAAGAAGGCCCGCAAGGCCGTCAGGGCCGAGGGCTGGGGCGTCCCCGGCCACACGTGGATGCCGGGCGAGGTCCCGGACCCCTTCGGTCACGACGACGAGCAGGACGACGAGCAGGAGTGATCCCGCAGGTCATCGCCGTCGTCGGCGCCACCGCGACCGGCAAGTCGGACCTGGCGCTCGACCTCGCCGAGCGGCTGGGTGGCGAGGTAGTCAACGCCGATGCGATGCAGCTCTACCGCGGCATGGACATCGGCACCAACAAGTTGCCTCCCGCTGAGCGCCGTGGGATCCCGCACCACCTCCTCGACGTCCTCGAGGTCACCGACGAGGCGACCCTCGCAGACTTCCAGTCCCGTGCCGAGGCAGCGATCGGCGACGTGCTCGCGCGCGGTCGGGTGCCGGTGCTCGCCGGCGGCTCCGGCCTGTACGTGCGCGCGGCCCTGGATCACCTCGACATCCCGCCGACGGACCCGGTCGTGCGCGCGCGGCTCGAGGCGCAGGCGCAGGACGAAGGGGGGAGCGACGCCCTGCGTCGTCGCCTGCGCGAGCTCGACCCCGCGGCCGCGGCTGCCATCGAGCCCAACAACATCCGCCGGATCGTCCGAGCACTCGAGGTCGTCGAGATCACCGGCCGTCCCTTCTCGGCGACGGCGCCCACGAAGCGGTACCGACGCCCTTCGCTCGTCATCGGCCTGCGCGACGACTGGGACGCGCTGACCCGCCGGATCGAGCGGCGCGCCCGCGCGATGTGGGACGGCGGGCTGCTCGACGAGGTGCGCCGGCTGGACGCAGCCGGGCTGCGCCGCGGCCGGACCGCCTCGCGCGCGATCGGCTACGCGCAGGCACTCGGGCAGCTCGACGGGCGCTGGGGTGCGGACCAGGCCATCGCGGACACCGCGCAGGCCACCCGGCGGTACGCCCGACGGCAGGAGTCGTGGTGGCGGCCCGACCCGCGCCCCGTGTGGCTGGACGCGGCCGCGCCGGACCTCGCGGATGCGGCGCTGGAGCTCACCCGCCGTCCGACACAATGGGTCCCATGAACCTGCCTTTCACCAAGGGCCACGGCACCGAGAACGACTTCGTGCTCATCCCCGACCTCGACGGCGAGCTCGACCTCACCCCGACGCAGGTCGCGCTGCTCGCCGACCGCCAGGCCGGCATCGGCGGTGACGGCGTCATCCGCATCGTGCGCACGGCGGCGGCCGCGGAGGAGGACGTGCGCGCGCTGGCCGACCGGGCCGAGTGGTTCATGGACTACCGCAACGCCGACGGGTCGCTGGCCCAGATGTGCGGCAACGGCACGCGGGTCTTCGCGACCTGGCTGCGCCGCGAGGGACTGGTCGGCGAGGAGCTGACGATCGCCACCCGAGCAGGCATCCGCCGGATCCGTTTCGAGGGCGACGAGGTCGTCACCCACATGGGGACCTGGCGCTTCGTCGACGAGGCCAAGGCGCAGGCGCAGGGGTTCGACTCCCTCGTCCACGTCGAGGAGGCCGAGGACATCACCGAACCGTACTCCGCGCTCTCGCTCGACCTCGGCAACCCGCACACCGTCGTGGCGCTGCCGGAGAACGTCAACCTCAACGGCCTCCGCCTGCGCCAGCCGCCGAAGGTCAACCCGGTCCCGCCCGAGGGCAGCAACGTCGAGTTCGTCCGGGTCCTCGGCCCCGGCCACGTCTCGATGCGCGTCCACGAGCGTGGCGTCGGGGAGACCCGCTCCTGCGGCACCGGCGTGTGCGCCGCCGCGATCGGGCTCGCCTTCTGGTCCGGCGACGTCGATGCCCCGGGACAGGTGCAGGTCGAGGTGCCCGGCGGGACGCTGCGGGTGCGCCTGCTGCCCGGCCGTGAGGTCGAGCTCGCCGGTCCTGCCGTGCTCGTCGCCGACGGGACGACGACGCTCGTCTGAGGCGCTCCCCTTCTCGGCTCAGCCCGTCGCGGGTGGATGGCGCCCCTAGACTCCCGCTGTGGAGCTGATGAGGGACGTCACCGCGGGTGGCTGGCTGATCGACCGGGTGGGTGACTGGGGTCTGGTCGGGGGCGTCGCGGGGACCGGCTTCGACTCGTACGCGCGGATCCTGCACCCGGTCCCGGTCACGCGCTGGGACCGGTCCGTGGTCGACGAGTGGGGCATGCCGCGTCTGCTCGAGGAGACCCGGTGGCCGTGGTCCGAGGTCGCAGCCCGACAGGGCCTGACGACGCACCCGCTCGTCCAGTTCAACCGCTTGGCCGACGTTCACGAGGGCGTGGAGCTCGCCGATGGGTGGAGGGTCGGTCAGACGCAGGAGGGGTTCTTCGACCTCGACCTGCTCGCCGGGCTGACCGAGCACCTGGCGGTCGCGACGACGACGCCGGACGACCTCGTCACCGGGATCTGGGCGGGGTGGGGCCAGCTCGGTGAGCGTGGGGTCGCCCGGTACCTCGAGGAGCGCAGCGGGTGGCTGGCACGCAGGCGGGCGCAGCGCGAGGCCGACATCGCGCAACAGGCTGGTGTCGCACCCGAGGTGCGCCGCGCGGTGAATCACGGGCCGTGCCTGCAGTGGCCGGGACGGGAGATGCTCCTCCTCGCCACGTCGACGAGCGAGCTGGCGGACCGGACATGGCCGCAGCGGGCCGGGCTGGGGGCGGACGACGGGATGTGGGAGATCAGCCCGCAGCTGCTCTGGCCGGCCGACCGGGCGTGGGTCGTGGCGAGCGAGATCGACTGGGACAGCACGATCGTCGCCGGACCGCGCTCTCTCGTCGATGCAGTCCTAGCGGACGAGAGGTTCGAGGCCTTCGAGGTCGATGCGGACGCGGACCTGAGCTACGAGGGCGACACGGTCAACCCGCCGCGGGGCGGGTGGACCGCAGCACCCTGAAGCCCTTGCTCGTCGTGACCCGCTCGGTGGGCAGCCCGAGCTCGTCGGTGATCCAGCGGGCGTAACCGTCGGCGCCGAGGTTCTTGCCGATGACGAGGTGGGCATCGGCTCCCTTCGCCAGGCGGGGGAGCCACGTGCCCAGCAGGTCCTGGACGGCAGGCTTGCCGATGCGGATCGGCGGGTTGGACCAGATGGCCGCGAAAGCGACGTCTGCCGGCACCTCGTCGGGCCGGGCCGTGCGGACGTTGGCCAGGCCGAGTCCGGCGGCATTGCGCCGGGTCAGGTCGAGGGCGCGCTCGGTGACGTCGACCGCCCAGACGGTGGCCTCGGGGGAGCGCATCGCGAGCGTCAGGGCGATGGGACCCCACCCGCAGCCGATGTCGAGCAGGTCTCCGGCGGCGGGGGGCTCGGGCACCGCGGCGAGGAGGATCGCCGTCGCCCGGTCGAGGCCGCCGGGCGAGAAGATGCCGCCGGCCGTCTCCACCGTGACCTCGCGGCCGGCGAGCTCGAGCGTGAGCGGACGGCGCTCGCGGTCGGTCGCGGCGGGGGAGTCGGTGAAGTAGTGGTCGGTCACGCAGCAACCCTAGGTCGGTTGTCGGTGCCCGGTGGGATGCTGGCGCCAGCGATGGACATGCAGGGCGAGGGAGGCGCGATGACGGATCCAGGGACCGACAGCACGGGGAGCGAGTCGATGCCGCCGGTCGCCCTGCCGGACCGGTTGGCCGCCTCGCTGGAGGCCTTGTCGGCGGCCCGCCCGGAGGGGTTGTCGCAGGCGGAGCTGCTCCGCGTGGTCAGCCTGCTGGAGGCGACGAAGGGGGCGGCTGCGGCTCTGCAGGCCCGCGCGACCGCTCGGTTCGTCGAGGACCGCGACGCGCGGGTGGCCGAGCAGCTGGCGAGCGACGAGATCTCAGCCCGTGAGGCCCGGTGCCGTCGCGCCGCGGCGCGGGCGGAGTTGGCCCTGGCACGGCGGGTCTCGCCGAGCCAGGCCGATCGGCACGTGGGTCTGGCCCAGGGTCTGGTCCACGACCTGCCGCACACGATGGCGGCCCTGACCGCCGGTGAGCTCAGTGAGTGGCGGGCGACGATCGTGGCTCGCGAGACGGCGTGCCTCTCCCACGAGGACCGCATGGAGGCCGACCGGCGGATCGCCGGGTGCCTGACGACGGCGGGGGACCGAGAGCTGTCCGCTGCGGCGCACCGGGCGGCGGTCGACCTGGATCAGGAGTCATTGGTGAGGCGTCGTCGCCGGGCGGCCGCCTCCCGCAACGTGTCGGTGCGCCCGGCCCCGGACGGCATGGCCTGGTTGAGCATCCTGGGTCCGTTGACGGATGTCGTCGGCGCGTTCGCAGCACTGAAGGCCGCGGAGCACGCGCGTCACACCCTGACGGGCGACCCGGTCGTCGACGCGGCGCGCGTGGCGGACGAGCGAGGCCGCGGCGCGTGGATGGCTGACACGGCGTTGGAGCTGCTGTCGGGGCGCCACGCAGGGCAGGTGCAGCCCGTCGAGGTCGCCCTGGTGATGCGTGA
Source organism: Janibacter sp. LM (assembly GCF_039631275.1). Classification (NCBI taxonomy): domain Bacteria; kingdom Bacillati; phylum Actinomycetota; class Actinomycetes; order Micrococcales; family Intrasporangiaceae; genus Janibacter; species Janibacter sp. LM. The sequence continues at coordinate 35,513 of NZ_JBDIVG010000018.1, read as the reverse complement.
GGAGGCGATCGTGCGTACGGACGGCGAGAGCGACGAGGTCGAGGTCCCGGGTTTCGGGGCGATGCCGGGACCGATGGCTCGTGAGCACCTCCTGCGGCTGTGTGACAGCGACACCCGGACCTGGCTGCGCCGCCTGTGGACCGCTCCGGGGCGACGAGACCTCGTGGCCATGGACTCGCAGCGGCGCCTCTTCTCCGGGGTGCTGCGTCGGCTGATCGAGCTGCGGGACGCGTCGTGCCGGGTGCCGTGGTGCGGTGCCCCGATCAGGGACATCGACCACGTCAACGCCCACGCGGGCGGGGGCGAGACCTCCGCGGCCAACGCGATGGGGACCTGTCAGCGGCACAACCTGGCCAAGGAGTCGCCGGGCTGGTCGGCCGAGCTCGTCGCGGACGGGCTCGACCCCGGCGGTGGCCCACATCAGGTCAGGCTGACGACACCGACGGGCAACGACTACTCGTGCGTGGCGCCACCGCTGCTGGGCCACGGGAGACCCACGCGCCCCGGCACCTCGGCGGCCAGGGTGAGGCGCCGACCGGAGCCGGTGCCCGACCGGGCCTGGTCACCGCTTGAGGTTCACCTCGACGGGCTCGTCGACGCGGCCTAGGACGCCGACCTCGGACCCCGACCTCAGACGACGTCCTCGTCCACCCAGTCCAGGGTCTTGCCGATCGCCTTGGTCCAGTTGCGGTGCAGCCGCCCCACCTCGGTCTCGTCCATGGCCGGCGACCACCGGCGGTCCTCGGCCCAGTTGTCGACGATCTCGTCGGTCGACTCCCAGTACCCGACGGCGAGGCCGGCGGCGTAGGCGGCGCCGAGCGCGGTGGTCTCGGCGATCCTGGGCCGCACGACGTCGACGCCGAGGACATCCGCCTGGAACTGCATGAGGGTCTCGTTGGCCACCATGCCGCCGTCGACCTTGAGCTCGGTGAGACGGCCGCCGGCGCGCTCGGCGTCCGCCTGCATCGCGTCGAGCACGTCCTTGGTCTGGTACGCGGTGGACTCCAGGGCTGCCCGGGCGATGTGGCCCTTGTTGGCGAACCGGGTGAGCCCGAGGATCGCGCCGCGGGCATCGGGCCGCCAGTGAGGTGCGAAGAGCCCCGAGAAGGCCGGGACGAAGAAGACCCCGCCGTTGTCCTCGACGCTCCCGGCGAGCTGCTCGACCTCGGGGGCCTCCTTGATGAAGCCCAGGTTGTCGCGCAGCCACTGGATGAGCGAGCCGGTCACGGCGATCGAACCCTCGAGCGCGTACACGGCCGGCTCCTCGCCGAGCTGGTAGCAGACGGTCGTCAGCAGGCCGTTGTCGCTCTTGACGATCTCGGTCCCGGTGTTGAGCAGCATGAAGTTGCCCGTGCCGTAGGTGTTCTTCGCCGTCCCCGGCGTCAGGCACGCCTGGCCGAAGGTGGCCGACTGCTGGTCGCCGAGGACCCCTGCGATCGGCGTCCCCTTGAGCACTCCCGGCTTGCACTCGCCGTACACCTCCGAGGAGGAGCGGATCTCGGGGAGCACCTGCATCGGCACCCCGATCGCCTCGCAGGTCGCCTCGTCCCACGCGAGGGTCCGCAGGTCCATGAGCATCGTGCGGGAGGCGTTGGTGACGTCGGTCACGTGGACCCCGGCGTTCTCGCCGCCGCCGGTGAGGTTCCACAGGACCCACGTGTCCATCGTCCCCGCGAGCAGCTCGCCGGCCTCGGCGCGCTCGCGCGCCCCCTCGACGTGGTCGAGGATCCACGCGATCTTCGGTCCGGCGAAGTACGTCGCGAGCGGCAGGCCGCAGACCTCCTTGAAGCGGTCCAGGCCGCCGTCCTGGGCCAGCTCGTCGACGATCCCCTGGGTACGCGTGTCCTGCCAGACGATGGCGTGGTGGATCGGCTGGCCGTTGCTCCTGTCCCACACGACGGTGGTCTCGCGCTGGTTGGTGATGCCGACCGCCGAGATGTGCCCGCTGTTGAGGTTGCCCTTGCCGAGCGCCCCGCCGATGACCCGCCGGGTGTTGTCCCAGATCTCCATGGCGTCGTGCTCGACCCAGCCGGCACGCGGGAAGATCTGCTCGTGCTCGATCTGGTCGGTCGCCACGACCGAGCCGTCCCGGTCGAAGATCATCGCCCGGGTGCTGGTCGTCCCCTGGTCGATGGCCAGCACGTAGGTCTTGGCAGCGCTCATGTGCGGCATCCTGTCAGGTCCCTTTCGCCTGTGGTGCCGACCGCGACTACCGTTGTGCCATGCCGAATCCCACGCCCCTCGACCCCCATCAGCGCGTCGCGGCCTGGCGCCGCATCGCGGAGGAGGACCTTGACGTCCTGGTCATCGGCGGTGGGGTGACCGGCGCCGGCGTCGCCCTCGATGCGGCGACCCGTGGCCTCAAGGTGGCCCTCGTCGAGCAGCGCGACTTCGCCTCGGGGACCTCCTCCCGCTCGAGCAAGCTCTTCCACGGCGGCGTGCGGTACCTCGAGCAGCTCAACTTCGGCCTGGTCCGCGAGGCGCTCAAGGAGCGCGAGCTCATGCTCACCCGCATCGCGCCGCACCTCGTCAAGCCGGTCTCCTTCCTCTACCCGCTGGCGCACCCGGTCTGGGAGCGGCCGTACGTGACCGCCGGGTTGACCCTCTACGACTCGATGGGCGGCGGCCGGTCCGTGCCGCGCACCAAGCAGCTGACGAAGGGGGGAGTCCGTCGCCTCGTCCCCGCGCTCAAGCCGTCCGCCCACCACGGCGGGCTGCTCTACCACGACGCCCAGTGCGACGACGCCCGCCACACGCTCACGGTCGTGCGCACGGCGGCGTCCTACGGCGCGACCGTCCTCAACTCGGCGAAGGTCACCGGTCTGCTCCACGCGGGCGAGCGGGTCGTCGGCGCGCGGGTGCTCGACGTCGAGACCGGCGACGAGGTGGAGGTCAGCGCGTCGGTCGTCATCAACTGCACGGGCGTGTGGACCGATGACATCCAGCGGATGGCCGGTGGCCGCGGCCGGTTCCACGTCCGGGCGAGCAAGGGCGTGCACATCGTCGTCGCCCGCGACCGGGTCAACTCCGAGACGGGCCTGATCCTGCGCACGGAGAAGTCGGTCCTCTTCTGCATCCCGTGGGGCACCCACTGGATCATCGGTACGACCGACACGGACTGGAACCTCTCTCGGGCGCACCCGGCGGCGACCTCCACGGACATCGACTACATCCTCGAGCAGATCAACGGCGTGCTCGTCACCCCGCTGACCCGCGACGACATCCAGGGGGTCTACGCCGGGCTGCGCCCCCTGCTGGCCGGTGAGTCCGAGGAGTCCTCGCAGCTCAGCCGCGAGCACGCGGTGGCCCGTCCCCAGCCGGGTCTGGTCTCCATCGCGGGCGGCAAGTACACGACCTACCGGATCATGGCGCAGGACGCGGTCGACGCGGCCCGTGTGGACCTGTCGCCCGGGGTCCCGGACAGCGTCACCGAGCACATCCCGCTCGTCGGGGCCGAGGGCTACCAAGCGCTGGTCAACCAGCTCGACACCCTGAGTCGCCGTCACGACCTGCCGGTCTGGCGCCTGACCCACCTGCTCGACCGCTACGGGTCCCTCGCCGTCGACCTCTTCCGGATGATCGACGAGGACCGCGCCCTCGCCGAGCCGCTCGAGGGAGCGGAGGAGTACCTCGTCGTCGAGGTCGTCTACGCCGCCCGCCACGAGGCGATGCTCCACCTCAACGACCTCCTGACCCGTCGCACGCGCATCTCGATCGAGACGACCGACCGCGGCGTCCAGGCGGCCGCACCGGCGGCGCGGGTCCTCGCGGCCGAGCTGGGCTGGGACGCGGAGCGCACCGAGTCGGAGGTCCAGCACTACCTGCGGCGGGTGCAGGCCGAGATCGAGAGCCAGCAGATGACCGAGGACGAGCGGGCCGATGCCGAGCGCACCGAGGCGACCGACATCCGCACCCTGGCCAAGGGCTGAGGCCTACGCCCTGGAGCCGACGTCCGGGCGCTGCTCGATGGTGTGCGCGGGCAGGTCGACCGGAGCCCGACCCTCCCCGCGGACCAGCGTGAAGTACGCCAGCGTGAGCAGGACCAGCGCGCCGGCCCCCACGTAGAAGGCGTTGCGTCCGGAGTCGGTGGTCGCGAGCAGCACGATGACGCCGAGCATGAAGGCGATCGCGATGCTGTTGAGCACCGGGAAGAAGGGCATCCGGTAGGGCGTGTCGGGCGCGCCCTCGCGGATCATCCGCGCCCGCATCCGCCAGTGGGCGAGCAGGATCATCAGCCACGTGAAGACCGTGGCGAAGGTGGCGATGGCCGCGACGTAGAAGAAGAGCCGGTCCTCGATCGTCAGGAAGAGCGCGATGCCGACGGCGCCGGTGACGAACATGATGAGCACGGGGACGACCGGGATGTGCGCCCGGCGCGAGACGTGGTGGAAGACGCGTGGCGCGTGGCCCTGCTCCGCGAGGCCGTACATCGTGCGGGAGCAGGCGTAGAAGATCGCGTTCATCGCCGACAGGGCCGCCGTGATGACGACGAAGTTCATGATGTGCTCGGCCGCGGGGATGTCCAGGGCGGCGAAGACCTCGACGAAGGGAGAGGTCTCGCCGGTCACCTCGTCCCACGGGATGATCGACATGATCACCGCGAGCGCGGCGACGTAGAAGAGCAGGATGCGCACGGGCACGGTGTTACCGCTCGCGCGATGGAGCGGTCCGTTCGTCCGCCTCGCCGGCCGTCATGCCGAGCGTCTCGATCCCGCCGAAGGAGAAGACGACGACGCTCAGGCTCATGACGATGCCCCACAGGCCGAAGGGGGCGAACCCGTCGTTGCTCCACAGGTTGGCGAAGTCGGGGGTGGTGCCACCGACGTCCTTGCCCCAGAAGATCAGGACGAGGCCACCGACGACCAGGGCGAGGATCGCGAGGACCTTGATGAGGGAGAACCAGAACTCCATCTCACCGAAGACCCGCACGGCCATGAGGTTGAGGCAGCCGATGAGCACGAGCGCGGCGACCATCCACACCCAGCCGGGCACGCCGGGGAACCACAACCCCATGTACGTCGCCACGGCGGTCATGTCGGCGATGGCGACGACGGCCAGCTCGAGCCAGAAGACCCACCCCGTGATGAACCCGGCGAAGGGGCCGAGGAAGGACCCGGTGTACTGGGCGAAGGACCCGGCGACGGGGTGGCGCACGGCCATCTCGCCCAGCGCGCGCATGACGATGAAGACCATGGCACCGGCGACGAGGTAGGCCAGCAGCACGGCCGGGCCAGCGGCCTGGATGGTCTCGGAGGAGCCGAAGAACAAGCCCGTGCCGATGGCGGTGCCGAGGGCGATGAACTGCACGTGGCGGGGGTTCAGACCCCGATCCAGGTGGTCCTCGGTGGGCGTGGGGACGACGTCGTGGGTGGCGGACACGAGGTCCGAGCCTACGTCCGGGCTCCCACGCAGGACTAATGGGTGGATCGTGGGCGTTGGAAGGTGAGATCCTGAGGAGAACATGACAGAACCACTTCACGACCACGACGCGTCCGCCGACGACATCCGCCTCGACGCCACGATCGACCGGGTCCTCTCCCGACGCGCACAGGCGCTCGCCGACGACGAGGGCTTCCTCGACCGCAGCGACTACGACGGCGACCAGCTGGACCGCGAGGAGCGCTCCGCCCTTCGCCGTGTCCAAGGGCTGTCCACCGAGCTCGAGGACATCACCGAGGTCGAGTACCGCCAGCTGCGGCTCGAGCGCGTCGTGCTCGCCGCGGTGTGGAACGACGGCACGATCGAGGACGCGGAGAACTCGCTGCGCGAGCTCGCCGCCCTCGCCGAGACGGCCGGCTCCGAGGTCCTCGCCGGCGTCCTGCAGCGCCGCCAGAACCCCGACCCCGGCACCTACCTCGGCTCCGGCAAGGCACTCGAGCTGCGCGACATCGTCGAGGCCGAAGGAGCCGACACTGTCGTGTGCGACACCGAGCTCAGCCCGAGCCAGCGGCGCGCCCTCGAGGACGTCGTCAAGGTCAAGGTCATCGACCGCACGGCTCTGATCCTCGACATCTTCGCCCAGCACGCCACCTCCCGCGAGGGCCGCGCGCAGGTCGAGCTGGCCCAGCTGACCTACCTGCTCCCGCGCCTGCGCGGCTGGGGTGAGTCGATGTCTCGGCAGGCCGGTGGCCAGGCGGCCGGCGGCCAGGGCATGGGGTCGCGCGGTCCCGGTGAGACCAAGATCGAGCTCGACCGCCGCCGCATCAACTCGCGCATCTCCAAGCTCAAGCGCGACATCGCGGGGATGAAGACCCACCGTGACACCAAGCGCTCCTCGCGCCGCAGCAACGGCACGCCGTCCGTCGCCATCGCCGGCTACACCAATGCCGGCAAGTCGACATTGCTCAACCGCCTCACCCACGCCGGGGTGCTCGTCGACAACCAGCTCTTCGCGACCCTCGACACCACCGTGCGGCGCTCCGAGACGGCCGACGGGCGCGAGTTCACCCTCGCCGACACCGTCGGGTTCGTGCGCGAGCTCCCCCCGCAGCTCGTGGAGGCCTTCCGCTCCACGCTCGAGGAGGTGGGCGAGGCCGACCTGCTGCTGCACGTCGTCGACGGCTCGCACCCCGACCCGGAGGGGCAGATCTCCGCGGTCCGTTCTGTGCTCGCCGACGTCGACGCGACCGATGTCAAGGAGGTCATCGTCATCAACAAGGCCGATGCCGCCGACCCCGAGGTCGTCGACCGCATCCTGCGCAACGAGAAGCACTCGATCGCCGTCTCGGCGCGGACGGGGGAGGGCATCCCGGAGCTGCTCGCGCTCGTCGCGGACGAGCTGCCCCGTCCGGACATCGACGTCGAGGTCCTCGTCCCGTACGCGCGCGGCGACCTCGTCAGCCGGTTGCACGACGAGGCCGACATCCTCTCGGAGGACCACGTCGCCGACGGCACCCGGGTCAGTGCCAGGGTGCACCCGGACCTCGCGGCCGAGCTCGCCCCCTTCGTCGCGGTCGCCTGACCCGTTCCGGTGGAACCACTGGCGGTCCTGGCCGCCGCCCTCGTCGGAGCGTTCTTCGTCGTCCCGACGGCGCGCGGGATCGCCCAGGCGGTCCGGGCACGCGATGCGTGGGCGCCCTTCGAGCGTTCGCGCGGGCACCGTGGTGCCCTCGCCCCGGGCGGTGGGTACCTCAGCTCGTTGCGGGCGCCCGGGCACGGCCAGCGCTCCAGGACGGGACTCTGGGTCCGGTGGGTCTGCTGCGTGGGCGTCACCGCGAGCACCGTGCTGGCGGTGGCTCGCCTCATCTGGTGACGAGCAGCACGGCTAGCCCGATCATCGTCACGCCGATGACGCCGTCGAGCACCCGCCAGGTGCCCGGCCGGCCGAGCGGCCCGGCCAGGGCCCGTGCGCCCAGGCCCAGCGCCGAGAACCACAGGGTGCTGCCGAGCGCGGCCCCGCCCGCGAAGGCCCAGCGCTGCTCGCCGTGACCGTTGGCGATCGACCCGAGCATGAGGACGGTGTCGAGGTAGACGTGCGGGTTGAGGAAGGTGATGGCCAGCGTCGTCATCACGACCGACCCGCGCGAGGTGGGCGCATCGGCGGTCAGCGTCTCCGGTCGGGCGGCACGCCGCAGGGCGACGAGACCGTACCCGAGCAGGTAGGCCGCCCCCAGCCACGTGACGACGCGCACCAGTTCGGGGTGGGCACCCACCAGCGCGCCGACGCCGGCAGTGCCCAGACCGATGAGCAGGGCGTCGGCGGCGATGCAGATGAGCACGACCGGTGCCAGGTGCTCGCGACGGATGCCCTGGCGCAGGACGAAGGCGTTCTGCGCGCCGATGGCGACGATGAGGGTGAGTCCGGTGAGCAGACCGGCGAGGGCGGAGACGGGCACAGGGCACGACGCTAGGCGCTCGCCACCGTGCAGGCCAGTGAAGGATCCTTCAGGATCATTAGCATGGCTTCATGCAGCTCGAGCAGTTGCGAGCCCTGCTCGCCGTCATCGACGCCGGTACCTTCGACGCCGCGGCCCGCTCCCTCCACGTCACTCCCTCCGCGGTGAGCCAACGGATCAAGGCGCTCGAGCGCGACACGGGTCGGGTACTCGTCGAGCGCGCGATCCCGTGCCGGGCGACCGAGGCAGGGCAGTCGCTGGTCCGTACGGCTCGGCAGATGGTCCTGCTCGAGGACGAGGCGCGTGCCGCGTTGGGCGAAGGGGGATCCACGCACGTCGCGCTGCCGGTCGCCGTCAACGCCGACTCCCTCGCGACGTGGTTCGCGCCCGTGCTCGAGGTCGCCGCCGGCTGGCCGGACACGCGGCTGCAGCTCGAGGTCGAGGACGAGGAGTACAGCGCCGACCACCTGCGGCGCGGGGGAGTGGTCGGTGCGGTCACGGCCGACCCGACGCCGGTCGCCGGTTGCCGCACGGAGCCGCTCGGGGCGATGCGCTACCTCCCGGTGGCCTCGCCGGCCCTGGCCGAGCGCTTCATCCGAGGGCGGGGCCACGACTGGGCTGCCATGCCCGTGCTGCGCTTCAACTCCAAGGACGACCTGCAGGCCGAGGTGCTGCGGGACCTGGGCGTCATGACCGAACCGCCGACGTCGCAGGTGCCGTCGTCGGAGGGCTTCGTCGCGGCCGTGCGCGCCGGCCTCGGCTGGGCGATGGTCCCCGAGGCACAGCTCGGCGACGACCTCGACACCGGCGAGCTCGTGCTCCTGCGCAGCCGTGAGCGCCGTGACGTGCCGCTGTACTGGCAGGTCTGGACCCTCGGCACCCCACGCCTCACCCGCCTCACGGAGGCGGTTCACGACGCCGCTCGGCGACTGCGTCCGGTCCGCACCCGCTGAGGCCTACCGCCGGTCGGTGCGCCGGGGCCACCATGGGTGGCATGGCATCGACACTCAACCCGTACCTGAGCTTCGACGGCAGTGCCCGTGAGGCGATGGAGTTCTACCAGTCCGTGCTCGGCGGCGAGCTGGTCGTGCACACCTTCGGCGAATCCATGCCCGACGCCGGCGACATCGCCGACCAGGTGATGCACGCGAGCCTGCAGACCGACGCGGGCTACACGATCTTCGCCAGCGACACGCCACCCGGCATGACGGCCACGCCCGGCAGCGCCATCACCATCAGCATCAGCGGCGACGAGGCGGAGCGGCTGCGCGGCTACTGGTCGGGGCTCACCGACGGCGGCACCGTCGAGGTGCCCCTCGAGATGCAGATGTGGGGGGACGAGTTCGGCTCCTTCACCGACCGTTACGGCGTCCCGTGGATGGTCAACATCGCGGGGAGCTCGGTGAGCGGCGGCTGAGCTACCGCTCGGCGAGGACCTCGGCCGAGGTCGACACGACGATCTGCGGCGCGTACAGGCCCATGACCTGCAGTGCGGCCGCGTGGTCCTCCTCGCTCGACCCCGCGCAGGCGTCGGCGGCGACGACGAGCGTCGCGCCGGCGTCCGCTGCGGGCAGCGCGGTGGAGATGACGCAGCAGTCCGTCGAGACCCCCGCGAGCACGAGCGTGGGCGTCTCGCCGGTGACGCGCCTCAGCGCCGTGCCCCACTTGCCGAAGGTCGTGACGTCGACCGTGCCCCGGCTGCTCCACCCGTTGGCGGGGGAGACGAGGTCGAAGAGCGGATCGGTGTCGGGCCGGTCGGCGAAGGCCCAGCGCTCGAAGTACGGCCCCCAGGAGCCCTCCCGTGAGGTCCCCGGGAGCCAGCGCGTGACGAGCGTGCGCTCGGCACCGAAGCCGGAGCGCAGGCTCTTGATCGGGCCGAGGGCCGCGTCGAACATCGGCGAGCCCCACTCGGAGGCAGGGTCGGCGAAGATGCGCTGGGGGTCGACGACGACGAGCCAGGCGTCGTCGAGGTCGGGCAGCGAGGGCCGCTCGGCGCCCGTCACAGCCGCTCCTCCTGCCGCCGCACCACACCGCGTCGCGCCACCCAGGTGATGACGAAGGCGAGCACAAGCGCCACGACCACGCCGAGGTTGGCGTAGGACCAGTCCCCGGCCCAGTAGCTCCCGGCCGGGTCCTCGACGAGCTCGGTGCCCATGAAGGCCTTGAGCAGGTAGCCCTGCCAGTTGTTCCACGTCGAGTCCGGCATCGCGTTGGTGACCAGACCCCACCCGATGGCCGAGGTGAGGACCATCGTCGCGACGGAGATCCAGTCGACCGACCCGTAGCGCCCGCGGGAGTCGAAGAGCGCGACCTCGTCGTAGTCCCGGCGCCGCAGCGCGAGGTCGGACAGGAAGATCCCGGCCCAGGCCGCGAGCGGCACCCCGAGGGTGATGAGGAAGGACTGGAAGGGGCCGAGGAAGTTCTCGGCGAAGAAGACCACGTAGATCGTGCCGAGGGTGAGCAGCAGCCCGTCGATGCCGGCGGCGGCGGGGCGCGGGATCCGCACCCCGAGGCTCAGCAGGGTCAGGCCCGAGGAGTAGATGCCGAGCACCGCGCCGGAGACGAGCGCGAGCACGGCGGCCACGCCGAAGACCACGAGGTACCACGTCGGCAGGATCGTCGCGAGGGTGCCGACGGGGTCGGCGACGATGCCCGCCCGCAGGTCCGCGTCGGACCCCGCCAGGCCGATGCCATACGCGACGAGCAGGGCCGGCGCGAGCGCGCCACCGAAGGTGTTCCACGCGACGATCGCGCCGGAGGAGGCCTCGCGGCTCTGGTAGCGCGACCAGTCGGCGGCGATGTTGATCCACCCGAGGCCGAACCCGGTCATGACCATGATCAGCGCGCCGAGGACCTGCTGGGGGGACCCCCCTTCGACCGCCGTGAGCGCGGACCACTCGATGTGCGAGACGGTCAGCAGCACGTAGACGACCGTCGCGAGACCGGTCACCCAGGTGAGCCACGACTGCAGCCGCATGATCAGGTGGTAGCCGGCGACCGAGGCGACGACGATGAGCCCGGCGACGACGAGCATCGCGATGATCTTGGTGGGCGTCCCCCCGCCCCAGCCGAGCTCGCGCATGACCGTCGCGGTCGCGAGCGTGGCCATGATCGCGAGGAAGGTCTCCCAGCCGATCGAGACGATCCACGAGACGACGCCCGGCAGCTTCTGCCCCTGGACGCCGAAGGCCGCCCGGGAGATGACCATCGTCGGGGCCGAGCCCCGCTTGCCGGCGACGGCGACGAGCCCGCACAGCAGGAAGGAGATGACGATCCCGATGATCGACACGAGCATGGCCTGCCAGAAGGAGATGCCGAAGTCGAGCACGAAGCTGCCGTACGAGATGCCGAAGACGGAGACGTTCGCGGCGAACCACGGCCAGAAGAGGTCGGAGGGCCTCGCGGTGCGGTCTGCCTCGTCGATGATCTCGATGCCTGTGGTCTCGACGCCGGCGCGCCGGACGGACTCGAGGGTGTCACCCGTGGGGGAGGGAGCGCTCATTCGGGCAGAATCCCACACGTGATGACCCTGCGTGAGCGTTGGCACGCCGATGTGACCGCCCTGGTGCCGGGCGCGGACCCCGCGGCCGTGGGCGAGCTCGGCGACGAGCTGCTCGTGCGGTGGCGCGAGTCACACCGCGCGTACCACGGCCCGGTGCACCTGGCGGAGGTCCTCGCGGCCCTCGACGAGCTGGCCGAAGGGGGTGACCTCCCCGACGAGGACCGGCACCTCGCGGAGCTGGTCGCGTGGTTCCACGACGCGGTGTACGAGACCACCGCCGCGCCGGGTGCGTCCGAGGAGGCCTCGGCGGTGCTCGCGGAGCAGCGCCTGCCCCTCCTCGGGCTCCGGGTGGCGGAGGTCACCCGCGTGGCGCGCCTGGTCCGTGACAGCGCCACGCACGAGATGGCCGTCGACGACGCGGTCTCCAGGGCCTTCCACGACGCGGACCTGTGGATCCTGGCGTCGCCGACCGAGCGCTTCGACTCCTACTGCGCCCAGGTGCGCGCCGAGTACGGGCACGTGCGGGCGAGGGACTTCGCGTGGGGGAGGGCCGCGGTGCTCACCCCCTTCGCCGAGCGGGAGCGCCTGTACCTCACGGACCACGCGCACGCGCACTGGAGCGCGCGGGCCCGCGTCAACCTTGCTCGGGAGCTCGCCCGGCTCGCTCCGCCTGCGTGACCCTCAGGCCGCTGCGGATGAGTCGGCGGATCAGCTCGGACCCGGCGACCTCGTGGGCCCCGGCGGCGACGACCTCGTCGTATCGCTCGACCGGCACGTCGTAGTGGTCCTCGTCGAAGAGCCGACGCTGCAGCCCGACGGCGCCCGCGAAGGCGTGCAGCTCCTCCAGCGAGGAGTCGGACACGAGGTGGCTCCAGGTACGGCCCCATCCGGGCCACGTGGGCGGGTCGACGAGGATCATCGGCTCACAACCGTCTCAGCGCGCTCGCCAGGACGACCGCCTCGCCGACCCGGTCGGACGCATCGAGGTCGACCTCGGCCTCGATGACCCAGTCGTGGTCGCCCTCGGGGTCCGCGAGGGTCTGGCGCACCCGCCACAGCCGCACGTCCGGCGCGTCCTCGTCGTCGACCCCGGGGGCGGGGCCGCTCGCCTCCTCCACGTGCAGGTGGTGCGGGCCGTGGGCGTCCTGGTCGGTGGCGATCCGGTCGTGCTCCTCCCAGTAGTCGCCGAGCGCGCCGTCCCACGCGTCGTACCCCATGACCGGGGTCCGGCCGTCGTCGGCGAGCTCGGCGGCGGCGGTCTCGATGGCGCTCAGCCCGGACAGGTCGTCGCGCGCTGCGCGCTCGACGCGCTGCCACAGGGCGCCCCGGACCATCGTGCGGAAGGGACCGGTGCGCGCACTCAACGGGCGCGGCGGTGCGGCGGCCTCGCGGCCCTGGGCGAGCCGGGCGGCCGCGTCCGGGTCGGACAGCGCCTCCCACTCGTCGAGCAGCGAGGAGTCGGTCTGGCGCACGGTCTCGCCGAGCCAGGCGACGATCTCCTCGAGCGCGGGTGAGGAGTGGGCCTCGGGCACCGTCCGGGTCAGCGTCCGGTACGCGTCGGTGAGGTAGCGCAGGACGAGGCCCTCGCGCGGCGCGAGCTGGAAGCGACGGACGAAGTCCGCGAAGGACATGCCCTCCTCCCACATGAGCCGGACGACGGACTTGGGGACGAGCGCCTCCTCGGGCAGCCACGGGTGGCTCTGCCGGTAGGTCTCGAAGGCGGCCTCGAGCTCCTCCGCGAGGGGCCGCGGCCAGGTGATCTCCTCGAGCAGCCGCATCCGCTCCTCGTACTCGATGCCGTCGGCCTTCATCTCCGCGATCGCCTCGCCTCGGGCGGCGTGCTGCTGCGCGACGAGCACCGCCATCGGCGCCTCGAGCACCGCCTCGATCGTCGAGACGACCTCGAGGGCGTGGGTGGGGGAGTCCGGGTCGAGCAGGTCGAGCGCGGCCAGGGCGAAGGGGGCGAGCGGCTGGTTGAGCGCGAAGTCGGCGGGCAGGTCCAGGGTCAGCGCGACGGTCCGCCCGGTCTCGTCCGGCTCGGGGAGACGCTCCAGCACACCGGAGTCGAGCAGGCTGCGCCCCAGGCGGACGGCTCGACGCGCGAGGCGGGACCTCCCCTTCGCGTCCTCGTGGTTGTCCCTGGTGAGCCGCGAGAGCGAGGCGACCGGGTCACCGGGGCGGGCGACGAGGTTGAGGATGAGCGAGTTGTCGACCTTCATCCGTGAGCGCAGGACCTCCGGCTCGGCGGACGTCAGCTTGGCGAAGGTCTCCTCGGTCCAGACGATGAATCCCTCGGGGGCCTTCTTGCGCTGGACCTTCTTGCGCTTCTTGTCGTCGTCGCCGGCCTTGAGCAGCGCGCGGTGGTTGTCGATGACGTGCTCCGGCGCCTGGACGACGACGTAGCCCTCGGTGTCGTACCCGGCGCGGCCCGCGCGGCCGGCGATCTGGAGGAACTCGCGCACCCGCAGCACGCGGTGGCGGGACCCGTCGAACTTCGTCAGCGAGGTGAAGAGCACGGTGCGGATGGGCACGTTGATGCCGACGCCGAGCGTGTCGGTGCCGCAGATGACCTTGAGCAGGCCGGCTTGGGCGAGCTGCTCGACGAGACGCCGATAGCGGGGGAGCATGCCGGCGTGGTGCACGCCGACGCCGCGGCGCAGCATCCCGCCGAGCGTGCGGCCGAAGCCCGCGGAGAAGCGGAAGCCGGCGAGCCGGTCGGCGATCGCCTGCTTCTCGTCCTTGTCGAGCAGCTTGAGCGTCTGCAGCAGGCGGGCGTGCTCGGCGGCGTTGGCCTGGGTCTGGTGGACGACGTACACCGGGGCGCGACGCCACTCGAGGATCTCCTCGATCGTCTCCTGGATCGGGGTGAGCGCCCAGGAGAAGGTCAGCGGCACCGGCCGCTCGGCGTCCGCCACGACGGCGACGTCGCGCCCCGTCCGCTCGCGCAGGTCGGCCGCGATCGCGCGGGTGTCGCCGAGCGTGGCCGACATGAGGAGCATCTGCGCCTGCGGCAGCTCCAGCAGCGGCACCTGCCAGGCCCAGCCGCGCTCGGGCTCGGAGTAGTAGTGGAACTCGTCCATGACGACCAGGCCGACGTCGGCGCTGCTGCCCTCGCGGAGCGCGAGGTTGGCCAGGACCTCGGCGGTGCACACGATGATCGGGGCGTCGGCGTTGACCGAGGCGTCGCCGGTGAGCATGCCGACGTTGTCGGGGCCGAAGGTCGCACAGAGGTCGAAGAACTTCTCGGACACCAGGGCCTTGATCGGTGCGGTGTAGAAGGCGACCTCGTCCCTGGCCAGCGCGTGGGCGATCGCGCCGGTGGCGACGAGGGACTTGCCGGACCCGGTCGGGGTCGCGAGGACCACGTGGTCGTCGCCGAGGAGGGCGAGCAGCGCCTCCTCCTGGTGCGGGTACAGCGGCGTGCCGCGGTCGGCGGCCCACGTCGCGAAGAGCTCGAAGAGCGCGTCGGGCTCGGTGCCGACGGGGACGGCGAAGGGGGCGGAGGCGGTGGTCGTCGAGGTCATCGTGACTCCATCGTCCCAGTGACCGGGGTGGTGGTGCACCATGGCCCACGTGACTGCAGTGCTGCCTCCACCGCGATCGATCACCACGGCCGGGTTCGGCCTCCGTGCCCCGGTCGTGGGCGACGCCCGCCTCGTGGCCGACCTCATGGGTGACCCCGAGGCCGCCGAGCGTGCCGCCGAGATCGTCCGGGGCTGGCGCGCGCACTGGGACCAGCACGGCTACGGCGCCTGGGTCGTCGAGGACGGAGCCGGGGCCCGCGCCGGCTTCGTCGGGCTCCGGGCGCACGCCGAGTTCATCCGCGTGACGATCCGCGTCCTCGAGCGCGAAGGGGGCGAGGACCTGGCCGCGCGCTCGCTGCGGGCGGCGGTCGCGCACGCCCTCGAGTGGTTGCCGGACTTGCCGCTGCGCATGCGGGTGGCCCCGGATGACCTCGCGACCAGGCTCGTCGCCGAGTCCGCCGGGATGATGCACGTCGCCGAGCTGGACCACACCGTGGACGGGGAGGAGTGGCAGGTCCTCGAGCTGCCGTACCTGCGGCTCGCCGAGCGCATCCCGGCCCGGGCGCGCGAGGCGATGCTCGACATGTGGGTCGCGGTCAACGACGCCGGCGGTGCGGTCGGGTTCCTGCCCGGCGCCTCCCGCGAGGACGTCTCGGCCGTGCTCGACGGCTACGAGTCGAGGCTCGAGCGTGGGGACACGGTGTGCGTCGCCCTCAACTCGCCGCTGGGCGACCTGCTGGGCTTCGGCTTCGTCGTCGGGTCGACCGGGGCACTCATGGCGCACGGCGCCACCCTCGAGCGGGTCATGACCGACCCCGGCCGCCGTGGCACCAACCACGGCGCCCTCCTCATGGCGGGCCTGCACCGCACGGCCCGCGACCGCGGCTTCGAGCTCGTCACCCTCGACTACCGGGGCGGGACCGGGCTCGGCGAGTTCTACACCCGGTACGGCTACGCGGAGGTCGGTCGGGTGCCGGGGGCGGTCCGGGTCGCGCCCGGTGACGACCGGGACGGCGTGATCATGGCGCGCTCGCTGTGACCCACCTCGAGCCCTTCGGCCACGGGACCGCGTGGCTCGCCGTCCTCGACCGGTCGCAGGCCGAGGTCGCCGAGGCGCTGGGCCTGACGGACGGGCGCGGGGTCGACGGGGCCGAGGCCGTGGGCGCCGTCTCGGGCACGGGCATCCTCCCGCCGGTCCCGGGCGCGGACGGTCGCTGGACGCTCGCCATCAGCCACCGCATGTCCGGCATCTCACCCCGCCGGCTCGGGGCGCTCACCGCGCTGCTCGGGACCCGGGTGCACCTCTACGACACGACCCGTGACGCCGCACCGGAGGAGGTGCTCGCGCGGGCCGCCGCCGAGAGCATCGACCCCAGGACCCTCGCCGGCCAGGTCCCCGGCAACGCGGTGTACTACGACGACGTCGACGAGGGTCCACCGCCGGGCGAGCGGCTGTCCACGCCCTCGCGCACCCCGTGGCTGTGGTCCGTCCTCAGGGGTGGCCGTCCCTGACCTAGCATTCGGCCCATGACCGAGACCGATCAGGACACCGCGAGCAGACCCCCCTTCGGCCTCGGGTGGCAGCTCCACGGCGACGGGCGGGAGGTCCGGCCCGGCGAGGTCGTGCGGCCCGGCGAGCGGCTGTCGTGGCCGCGGACGATCGGTCTCGGCGCACAGCACGTGGTCGCGATGTTCGGCGCGACCTTCCTCGTCCCGCTGCTCGTCGACATCTCGCCCGCGACGACCCTCTTCTTCAGCGGCATCGGCACGATGCTCTTCCTCGTCCTCACCGCCGGGCGGGTGCCGAGCTACCTCGGCAGCTCCTTCGCCTTCATCGCCCCGTTCACCGCCGCGACGGCGAGCCACGACCAGGCGACCGCCTTCGGCGGCGTCGTCATGGCGGGCGTGGCCCTCGCGCTGCTCGGCCTGGCCGTGCAGCTCGCCGGCGACCGGTGGCTGCGCGCCCTGATGCCCGCCACGGTGACCGGTGCGATCGTCGCCCTCATCGGGCTCAACCTGGCGCCGAGCGCCAAGGCCAACGTCGAGCAGGGGCCGGTGACCGCCCTGGTCACCGTCGCCGTCATCCTCGTGGTCACCGTCGCCACCCGGACGCTGTTCTCCCGCATAGCGATCCTCGTGGGCGTCGCGGCCGGCTATGTCGCCGCGCTGCTGCAGGGACAGGTCATCTTCGCCAAGGTCGAGGAGGCGTCCTGGTGGGGGATGCCGGACTTCCAGGCGCCCCACTTCGACCTCGCCGTGGCGGGTCTCTTCGTCCCCGTCGTCCTCGTCCTCGTCGCGGAGAACGTCGGGCACATCCGCTCCGTCGCCTCGATGACCGGTGAGGACCTCGACCCGATCACCGGGCGCGCGCTCATCGCCGACGGGCTCGCGACCACCCTCGCCGGGGCCGGCGGCGGGTCCGGCACGACGACCTACGCCGAGAACATCGGGGTCATGGCGGCCACCCGGGTCTACTCCACCGCGGCCTACTGGGTGGCCGCGGTCGTCGCCCTGCTCCTGTCCTTCTCGCCGAAGTTCGGCGAGGCCATCGCGACCGTGCCCGCGGGCGTCCTCGGCGGAGCGGGCGTCGTCCTCTACGGGATGATCGGCCTGCTCGGCGCGAAGATCTGGATCGAGTCACGGGTCGACCTCGGCAACCCGATCAACCTCATGACCGGCGCAGTCGCGCTGATCATCGGCATCGCCGACTTCACCTGGCAGATCGGTGACCTGCAGTTCGCCGGGATCGCGCTCGGGACCGCCGCCGCGCTGCTCGTCTTCCACGGCATGCGGGCGCTCAACCTCGTCACCCGTGCGGTGCCCGACCCGCTCACCCCGCTCGACTGATGAAGACGTCTTCATCTCGCCCTCATCATCGGATCATCCGGACTGCCTAGGGTCATCGGCATGAGGACAGGACGACGCATCGGACGAGACGGCTTGCTGCTGGCGGCACTGCTCTGCGTGCCCCTGCTGGTGCTGCTCGGGTTCCGCGTGGCGGCCGCGCCCTCGGACCCGCCGCCGGTGCAGGAGCGCCCCCTGCAGCTGACGAGCGAGACGAGCCCCTCCAGCCCGACGTCGAGCTCGACCTCCTCCGGCCCCAGGACGTCGAGCCCCAAGACCTCGAGCCCCAAGACCTCCAGCCCCAAGACGACGCAGCCCGTCCCGTCGTCCACGTCGTCGCGCCCCACGTGGACGCCCCCGCCCAGCGTCACCACCCGCTCCGATGCCCCGGTGCCGACGTACGACGACGATGATGGGGACGACGACGGGGACGACGCGGATGATGACGAGTACGACGATGACTGATGGCGGCTGAGCGCCGCCCGCGGCCCAGGCTGGCCAGGGACACCATCGTCGGCTGGATGCTGCTGATGCTCCTCGTCAGCCTGCTGAGCGTCATCATCGTCGTGCGCGAGAGCCTGCACCGGTCCGTGACCGACGCCGCCAACGCCGACGTCTCGCAGGAGATCGAGGAGTTCCGCACCTTCACCGAGGAAGGCGTCGACCCCGAGACCTCGAAGCCCTTCACCTCCGCCGAGCGGCTCCTGACCGTCTACCTCACCCGCCAGCGGCCCGGGGCGGGCGAGGCCATCGTCGGCTACGTCGGCCAGTCGGGGGTCGTCACGACCTCGTACGGTCCCGGCGCTCCCGACCCGCAGGAGTACGACCTCACCCGGGACACCTCGCTCGTCCGCGACGCCGAGCGCCGGACCTCGGGCACCACCGACACCCCGGCGGGCGAGATGCGGTGGGCCCGCACCGTCGTCGACGTACGCGGCGGCGACGACGCGATGATGCTCGTCGCCGTCTTCACCGAGGGCGCGCGGGCCGAGGCCGACCGCACCGTGCGCACCCTGACCCTCGTCTCGCTGGTCGCGCTCCTCTTCGCGGGCGTCGTCTCCTGGCTCGTCGCCGGTCGGCTGCTGCGCCCGGTGCGCCTCGTCCACGAGGCGGCCGAGGAGATCACTGAGCAGGACCTCACCCGGCGCATCGACGTCGGTGACGACGACGTGTCCGGGCTGGCCGCGACCTTCAACCGGATGCTGGACCGCCTCGAGGAGGCCTTCCTCGCGGAGCAGCGCTTCGTCGACGACGCCGGCCACGAGCTGCGCACCCCCATCACCGTCATCCGTGGCCACCTCGAGCTCATGGACGACGACCCGCGGTCGCGGGCGGCCACGATGCGCATCGTCACCCAGGAGCTGGACCGGATGAGCCGGATCGTCACCGACCTGCTCGCGCTGGCCAAGGCCGACCGTCCGGACTTCCTCCGCCCGGTCGACGGGGTCGACCTGTCCGCCCTCACGGTCTCGCTCGACGCGAAGATCTCCGCCCTGGCCGAGCGCAGCTGGCGGGTCAGCCAGGTCGCCGAGGGGACCGCCAGGCTCGACGCCGAGCGGATCACCCAGGCCGTCCTGCAGCTCGCGCAGAACGCTGTCCAGCACACCCACGACGGCGACGCGATCACGCTCGGGTCCGATGTGGTCGACGACCCGGCCCTGGGCCGGGCGCTGAGCATCTCCATCACGGACACGGGGCCGGGGGTGCCGCAGGCGGACCGGGAGCGGATCTTCGAGCGCTTCTCGCACGGCGAGCCGCCGGACGGTCGCCGCCACAGTGGGGCCGGGCTGGGCCTGGCGATCGTGCGCGCCATCGCCGAGGGGCACGACGGTCGGGTCGACGTGGGAGCCGGACCGGGTGGGGGCGCCGTGTTCACGATCGTCATCCCCGTCGACGAGGACACCGGACGCCACGAGCAGGACGACCAGGAGGCACCATGAGCAGCATCCTCATCGCCGAGGACCACGAGGAGATCTCGAGCTTCATCGACAAGGGGCTGCGCGCCAACGGCCACCGCACGACGATCACCGCCGACGGCCGTCAGGCCTGGGCGCTCGCCGGCACGGGTGCCTTCGACCTGCTCGTGCTCGACGTCGGGCTGCCCGGCCTCGACGGCTTCGAGGTGCTGCGGCGGCTGCGCGGCGACGGCGTCGACATCCCGGTCATCATCCTCACCGCCCGTGACGGTGTGGACGACACGGTCGCGGGCCTCGAGGGCGGGGCCAACGACTACATGACCAAGCCCTTCCAGTTCGCCGAGCTGCTCGCGCGGGTGCGCCTGCGGCTGCGCGAAGGGGGCGCCGCACCCGCCACGGACACCGCCCTCACCCTCGGCGACCTCAGCCTCGACGTGCGTCGCCGGACCGCGCGCGTGGCCGAGCGCGAGGTGGAGCTCACCGCGCGGGAGTTCGCGCTGCTCGAGGCGTTCGTCGAGCACCCGGAGCAGGTGCTCTCCCGGGAGCAGCTGCTCGGCATGGTGTGGGACATGGACTTCGACCCGGGGTCCAACGTCGTCGACGTCTTCGTCCGCTCGCTGCGCTCGAAGATCGGCGCCGAGCGGATCGTCACCGTGCGCGGCGTGGGCTACCGGCTCACCGCGGTCGTCAGCTGATCAGGCCCTCCTCACGGGCGCGCGCGACCGCGGCCGTGCGCGAGTCGACGTCGAGCTTGGTGAAGACGTGCACGAGGTGGGTCTTGACCGTCGCCTCGGAGATGAAGAGCGTGCGGGCGATCTCCTTGTTGCCCAGGCCCCGGGCGACCGCGGTGAGGATCTCGACCTCGCGCGCCGACAGCTGCGCACGCGGCCGGCCCAGCCGGGCGACGACCCGCTGGGCGAGCTCGGCCGAGAGGACCGTCCCGCCCGCTGCGGCCCGGACGACGGCGCCGACGATGTCGGCCGGGTCCGCGTCCTTGAGCAGGTACCCGGCCGCCCCGGCCTCGACGGCGCGCACGATGTCACGGTCGGTGTCGTACGTCGTGAGGACGAGCACCGCCGGCGCCTCCCGCCCGGAGCGGAGGGAGGCCGTCACCCCCACCCCGTCCATCCCGTCGCCGAGGCGCAGGTCGGTGACGACGACGTCGGGACGCTCTCGCTCCGCGACCACCAGGGCCTCCTCGCCGGTGCCCGCCTCGCCGACGACCGCGATCCGCTCGTCCTGACCGAGCAGGGCGACGATGCCCAGCCGCGTCACCGGGTGGTCCTCGACGACGACGACACGCACGCTCACGGTGTCTCCTTCACGGTGCGGGGCGAGGGGACCCAGGCCGAGACGGCCGTCCCCTCGTCGGGGGTGGACTCGACGGCCAGGCCACCGCCGACCTCGCGCAGGCGGGCTCGTGTCGCCCGCAGGCCGTAGCCCCCTTCGCCGGTGGTGCTCGGTCCGGACGACCACCACGCGTCCGCGTCGAAGCCACGCCCGTCGTCGACGACGTCGACCCGGACGGTCTCCTCGCTCGCGTCGAGGGTGACGACGACCCGGCCGGCGGCGGCGTGGGTGCGGATGTTGGCGAGTGCCCCCTGGACGCACCGCAGGAGCGTGACCTCGGCGGTCGTCGGCAGCGGCGGGAGCGTCCCGGCGACGACGACCTCTGCCTCGACCCCCGACTCCTGCGCGAAGCGCTCGGTGACCCGGCGCACGGCCGCGGCGAGGCTCCCTTCGTCGAGGTCGGCGGGGGCGAGGGCCGCGACCACCCGGCGCGACTCCTCGAGGCCGCGGGTGGCGCCGTCCTCGAGGTGGCCGAGCAGTTCGCGGACCCGGGCGGGGTCCTCCTCGGCGCCGGCCGCGCGGGCGAGCAGGACGATCGAGCTGAAGCCCTGGGCGATGCCGTCGTGGATGTCCCGGGAGAGCCGGGTGCGCTCGCTCGTCGCCCCTTCGGCACGCTGCACGCGGGCGAGCTCGTCGGTGAGGGCCGCGGTCTCCTCCTGCGCCGCGTAGAGCGAGGCGATGAGCCGCTGCCGCTCGATGCCGTCCCGCACGAGTGCCTGCTGGGCCCAGGCGACGCCGAGCGCGACGACCATGCCGATGAGGGGGCCGATGATCGCGGCGAAGGAGGCCGCGCCGGTCTGTCGGACCGGCTCGAGGGCGACGACCACGAAGACGCCGAGCGAGATGAGCACGGCCGGCAGCAGCGGCAGGACGTGGCCGGCCAGCAGCCACAGGGGGAAGGCGAGCCAGACGTTCTCGGGGGAGACGAGGACGAGGAGGGTCCACAGCAGGACCAGCACGAGGAACCAGCGGGTGCCTGCCCGGGCGAGGCGTGGGCCGACGGAGTACCAACCGATGAACGCGGCGAGCGCGGCGATCTCGGCGAGCGGGTGGGCCCCGTCCACGATCGCCCGGAGTCCGCAGACCAGGGCCAGCACGCCGAGGAGGGCGTGCCGGCCCAGCCGCAGCCACCGGCTGGTGACCGTCTGGTCGAGGGGCGCGCTCACCGGCGTGACGCTACCCGCCCGGGCCACCAGAAGCGGTCGCCGACGAGGGCCGTCGCGGCGGGCACGACGACGGTGCGCACGAGGAGGGTGTCGAGGAGGACACCGAGCCCGACGACGAGCCCGAGCTGGCCGAGCACGACGAGAGGGAGGACCCCGAGGGCGGCGAAGACCGCGGCCAGGACGACCCCGGCGCTCGTGATGACCGCTCCCGTCCGGGTGACCGCCCGGGCGACTCCTTCGCGGGTGCCGTGCCCACCGGCCTCGGCGCGCGCCCGGTGCATGAGGAAGATCGTGTAGTCGATCCCCAGCGCGACGAGGAAGAGGAAGGCGAGGAGCGGGACCTGCACGTCCAGCGCCGCGTGTCCGAGCAGGTGCTCGTCGAGCCACGCCCCGAGGCCGATCGCCGCGAGCGCGCTCGCCGCGTTGAGCAGCAGGAGCACGAGCGGACCGACGAGCGCGCCCAGGATCAGGACGAGGACGACGAGGCTCACGAGCAGGACGAGGGGGGCGACGGTCGTGAGGTCGCTCTCGGCGGCGGTGCGGGCGTCGAGCAGCTCGGCGGAGCCACCGCCGACCAGGGCGTCGGCACCCGGGACGGCGTGGGCGCTCGTGCGCAGGTCGCGGGCGAGGTCGAGGCTCGCAGGCGTGCCGGGGGAGGGCTCGCCGATGACCGTGAGCCGGGCCAGGCCGGCGCCGTCGGTGCCCGCCGGGACGACCGTGGTGACGCCGTCGACGGACTCGAGCGCGGAGACGGTCGCCGCGGTGCTCCCCGCGCGCGTCGTCACGGCGAAGGGGGCGAGCGACCCGGCGGGGAAGTGCTCGCCGACCGTGACGAGGCCGTCGGCGGACTCGGAGGCGGTGCGGAAGGAGTCGGCCTGGGCCAGGCCGACGCTCGCGCCGGAGAGGCCCGAGGCGAGGACGGCCAGCACGGCGAGACCACCGACGAGGTGCGCCCCGGGGCGGGCGACGACGCGGCGGGCGACCTTCGCCCAGACGCCGTCGTGGCCGGGCCGGTCACCGGGGCGGGGGACGAAGGGCCAGAAGACCCGCCGGCCGACCAGGGCGAGGGCGGCGGGCAGCGCGACGAGGACGGCGACCAGGGCGATGGCGAGGCCGACGGCGGAGGCCAGCCCGAGCCCACGGGTGCCGGGGACGCTCGCGAGGAGCAGGGTGCCCAGCGCGAGGACGACGGTGGCGTTGCTCGCGAGGATCGCGGGGACCGTGGCGCGCCAGGCGACCGCGAGGGCGGCGCGGTGGTCCGCGTGCTCGTGCAGCTCCTCGCGGTAGCGGGAGATCAGCAGGAGGGCGTAGTTGGTGCCGGCGCCGAAGACGAGGACCGAGACGATCCCGGCGTCGAAGGGTAGACCGCTCGCCTCGCCGACGGCAGCCGTGACCCTGCCGGCGAGCCGGTCGGCGGTCCCGACGACCACGAGCGGGACGAGCCAGAGGACCGGTGAGCGGTAGGTGAGGAGCAGCAGGAGCGCGACCACGCCGATGGTCACGGCGAGCAGGGTGAGGTCCGCGCCGTCGAAGGACGAGGCGATGTCCGCACCGAAGGCGGGCCCACCGGTGACCTCGACGGTCAGGTCCGCCGGCGCGTGCTCGGCGACGTCGGCACGCAGGTCCTCGATGGTCTGCACCGCCGCGGCGCTGTCCTCGGTCACGGGCACCGGCACGGTGACCGTCGCGGCCCGGCCGTCCTCGCTGACGCGGGCGTGGGCGTCGGTGGCGCCGAGGTCGTCGGCGAGGTCGGCCAGGGCGGAGGTGTCGGCGGGGGAGAGGGCGGCTCCTCCCTTCGTCGCGACGAGGACGACCGGGGCATCGCCGCTCCCGGGGAAGTGCCGCAGCTGCCCGGCCGCGATGGCGGACTCGGCGGTGGCCGGGTAGCCGTCGCCCCGGGGCGGTGCCTGCGCGGTGCCGAGCAGGGTGGTGGCCAGCCCGACGAGCAGGAGGGTCAGGACGAGCACGAGGGCGGCCCCGCGGCGGCCGGTCAGGCGCTGCGCGAGGGTCTCGCGGGACCCACGTGGAGGGGTGTCGGGGCGGTGAGGTCGCAGGGTCGTCGTCATGGCACCCAGTCCACCGGCGAAGGGGGCTCGCCCGCATCGCGCGGGAGGTTGGTCCTGCGGTCAACCTTTTGGTGGACCAACTCGACGGCTGTGGATCGGTGACCCGGGATGTCGGCCGGGCCATCTAGGGTGGAGCGGTGTCCTCGACTGTTGAGTCCCTGCTCGCCGCCGCCGTCGGGGGAGTGGGCGGATCGACCCGCCCGGGACAGGTCGAGATGGCCGTCGCGGTGGCGCGTGCCATCGACACCGAGGAGCACCTGCTCGTCCAGGCCGGCACCGGCACCGGCAAGTCCCTCGCCTACCTCGTCCCCGCCGTCGAGCACGCCCAGCGCGTCGGCAAGCCCGCGGTCGTCGCGACCGCGACCCTCGCGCTGCAGGGCCAGATCGTCGACCGTGACATGCCGCGCCTCGCCGACGCGCTGACCCCCCACCTGCGGCGTCGCCCGACCTACGCGATCGTCAAGGGCCGTCGCAACTACGTGTGCAAGCACAAGGTCGAGGGCGGCTTCCCCGACGACGAGGACGGGCTCTTCGACGTCGGCGAGGCGGACGCCCGCGCGGGCTGGCTCGGCAAGGAGGTCGTCCGGGTCCGCGAGTGGGCCGCCGAGACCGAGTCGGGCGACCGCGACGAGCTCGTCCCCGGTGTCTCGGAGAAGGCCTGGCGCCAGGTGTCGGTCTCCGCGCAGGAGTGCCTGGGCTCCAAGTGCCCGATGGTCGGTGAGTGCTTCGTCGAGCGCTCCCGCGAGGCCGCCAAGGACGTGGACGTCATCGTCACCAACCACTCCTTCATGGCCATCGACGCCTTCGAGGGGCGCCCGATGCTGCCCGACCACGACGTGCTCGTCATCGACGAGGCGCACGAGCTCGTCGACCGGGTCACATCCACGGTCACCGACGAGCTGGCGCCGGGCGGCGTGCGCGCGGCGGCCAAGCGGGCGCGCAAGTTCGCGGAGACCTCGGACGCGCTCGACGACCTCGCCACCGACCTCGAGGCGGTGCTCGAGGAGGCCCCCGAGGGGCGCCTGGCCACCGGCATCCCCGACGCGCTCGCAATGGTCCTCGGGCGCTGCCGTGACGTGGCCCGCGCGCTGCTCACGGAGATGAAGCCGCCCAAGGGCGAGCAGGCCGACGGCACCCGGCAGGTCGCGCTCGTCACGGTCGAGGAGGTCCACGACACGGCCGCGCGCATGCTGCAGGAGCACGAGCTGGACGTCATCTGGGTCAGCCGCGACCTGCGTCGCGGACCGCTGCTGAGGGTCGCCCCGATGAGCGTGGCGATGCGGATGCGGGAGCGGATCTTCGGTACCGGGGCGACCGACGACGACGAAGGGGTGCGCGACCGCACCGTCGTCCTCACCTCCGCGACGCTGGAGCTCGGCGGCACCTTCGACGCCGTCGCCGGCACGCTCGGTCTGCGCGGCCCGGGCGCCCCGGAGTGGACCGGCCTCGACGTCGGGTCCCCCTTCGACTACCAGCAGCAGGGCATCGCCTACGTCGCCGAGCACCTCCCGGCGCCCGGACGGGACGGGCTCGCGCCGCAGACGCTCGACGAGATCGAGGCGCTCGTGCGGGCGGCCGGGGGTCGCACGCTCGGGCTCTTCTCGTCGATGCGCGCGGCCAAGGAGGCCAGCGAGGCGATGCGCGAGCGGCTGGGGCCTGACTTCACCGTGCTCTGCCAGGGCGAGGACATGATCGGCACGCTGGTGCGCGACTTCGCGCGCGACCCCCGGACCATCCTCTTCGGCACGCTCACGCTCTGGCAGGGCGTCGACGTGCCGGGCAGCAGCTGCCAGCTCGTGCTCATCGACCGCATCCCCTTCCCACGACCCGATGACCCCCTGGCATCCGCGCGCACCCAGGAGATCGCCCGGCGCGGCGGCAACGGCTTCATGGCGGTCTCGGCCACGCACGCCGCGCTGCGGCTGGCCCAGGGTGCCGGCCGGCTCATCCGACGGTCCGACGACCGGGGTGTCGTCGCCTTCCTCGACCACCGGATGATCAAGGCCCGCTACGCCGGGTTCCTGCAGCGCTCCCTTCCCCCGTTCTGGCCGACGACCGACCGCCAGCTCGTGCTCGGGGCCCTCGCTCGCCTCGACGAGACCGCCCCCGACGTCCTGCCGGTCGCCGACCCGGTCAAGCGCGGCCTGACCGGCCAGGTCGCCGACCCCGGCCCGGCCGGCAGCGTGCGCACCGCGGTGGTGCAGGGCGACGGGTGGTCCGTCCAGGACGACGACGAGCTGCGCGACGGCATCGACCTCGGTCTGCCGCTCACCGAGCTGGCCGCCTCGCTCGACCGCGACGAGGCCGCGGTCACCGCGCGGGCCGACACCCTCGGGCTCGTCGTCCGCACCCGCGACTAGCCTGAGCGCCATGGACATCCGCCGCCTCGGTCGCTCTGGTCTCGCCGTCTCCGCCGTCGGTCTGGGGTGCAACAACCTCGGTCGCCGCGGCACCGCCAGCGAGACGCAGGAGGGTACGGACGCCGTCGTGCACGCCGCGCTCGACTGCGGGATCACCCTCTTCGACGTGGCCGACGTGTACGGCGCGGAGCCGGGGCTCTCCGAGACCATGCTGGGTCGGGCGCTCGGCTCGCGCCGCGACGAGGCCGTCCTGGCGACGAAGTTCGGCATGGACATGGGCGGGACCAACGGCGAGGACTTCGGCGCGCGCGGCTCGCGCCGCTACATCGTCCGCGCCGTCGAGGCGTCCCTGCGGCGCCTGGGCACCGACCACATCGATCTCTACCAGTTCCACTCCCCTGACCCCCTCACGCCCATCGATGAGACCCTCGACGCGCTCGACGACCTCGTGCGCTCCGGCAAGGTGCGCTACATCGGGCACTCCAACCGCGCCGGGTGGCAGATCGCCGAGGCGGAGCACGTCGCCCGCGAGCGCGGCGGTCCACGCTTCATCTCGAGCCAGAGCCACTACAACCTGCTCGACCGCCGCGCGGAGCTCGAGGTCACGCCCGCAGCCGAGGCGTACGGGCTGGGGGTGCTAACGTACTTCCCGCTCGCCCGGGGGCTGCTCACCGGCAAGTACTCCTCGGGCACGGCGCCCGAGGGCAGCCGTCTGGCATCCCGCCCCGAGATCATCGAGGGGGCCGACCTCGACCAGCTGCGGGCCTTCGGCGACTTCGCCCGGGAGCGCGGCCTCACCGAGGTGCAGGTCGCCTTCTCGTGGCTCGCCTCCCGCCCGAGCGTCGCGAGCGTCATCGCCGGCGCGACCCGCCCCGAGCAGGTGGCCGAGAACGCCGGGGCCGCGGGGTGGGTCCCGACGCCGCAGGACGAGGCAGAGCTCGACGAGATCTTCCCGCGGGTGCCCAAGGTGGCGCTCTTTTGAGCACGCCCCCCTTCGTCCTCGTCCAGGGGCCAGAGACCGTCCTCGCCGATCGCGCCGTCGACCAGGTCGTCGCCGACGTGCGCGTCGGTGCGCCCGACCTCGAGGTCGTGACCCTGCGCGCCGAGGGCTACGAGGAGGGTGAGCTCTCCATCCACGCCGGCCCCTCGCTCTTCGGCGAGGACAAGGTCATCGTCGTGCGGGACCTGCACCTGGCCCCCGACGTCCTGCAGCTCGACCTGCTCGCCTACCTCGCCGACCCCGAGGACGGCGTGACCCTCGTCGTCACCCACGCCTCGGGCAACAAGGGCAAGAAGGTGCTCGACACCCTCAAGAAGGCCAGGGCGCTCGTCCTCGAGGCGCCCGCCATCAAGAGCGACCGGGACAAGGCCGAGTTCGTCACCAACGAGTTCCGGCGTGCCCGGCGCAAGGCCGATGCGGGCGCCGTCCAGGCGCTCGTCGAGGCCGTGGGCAAGGACGTGCGCGAGCTGGCCTCCGCCTGCCAGCAGCTCGTCGACGACACGACCGGTGTCATCGACGCCGACGTCGTCGAGCGGTACCACGGTGGTCGCGTCGAGGCCACCGGGTTCAAGGTGGCCGACGCGGCGGTGGCCGGCCAGACGGGTGAGGCGCTGCGCCTGCTGCGCCACGCGGTCAACGTCGGGGTCGACCCCGTCCCGATCGTCGCGGTCCTCGCCCAGCAGCTGCGGCAGCTGGCCAGGGTCGGGGGAGCCGGGCGCGGTCGCAGCGCCGACCTCGCCCGAGAGCTCGGGATGGCCCCCTGGCAGGTCGACAAGGCCCGCCGCGCGCTGCAGGGCTGGGGTGGCGACGCGCTCGGTCGCTCGATCCAGGCCGTCGCCGCGGCAGACTTCGAGGTCAAGGGCGGCGGGCGCGACCCCGTCTACGCCGTGGAGAAGGCCGTGCTCACCATCACGCGTGAGCGCAACGGCGGCTGAACCACCCCGGGTTTGTCCGCGCCTGCTCGCCGCTGCTAGATTTGTCCATCGCGTGCGCGCATGGTCGTGCGCGCATCGCAGCACCACCCAGGGCGTCTCTCCCACGGTGTCCCCACGCCGGTCCCGAGATGCCTTGCCGCCCTCTAACGGCAGAAGCTCGACCAACCCAGTCAGAAAGATTCTTGTGGCAAACATCAAGTCCCAGATCAAGCGCGTCAAGACCAACGCGGCCCGGACCGAGCGCAACCGCGCGCACAAGTCCGAGCTGCGCACGTGGATCCGCAAGGTCCGCACGGCCGTCGAGACCGGCGACGCCGAGACCGCCAAGACCGCGCTGGTCACGGCCGGCAAGAAGCTCGACAAGGCCGTGAGCAAGGGCGTCATCCACGCCAACCAGGCCGCCAACAAGAAGTCGGCGCTGGCGAAGGCCGTCAACAAGATCTGATCTGTTGACCCCAGACGAAGGGGGCCGGTCACCGCGAGGTGACCGGCCCCCTTCGTCATGCCCGTGAAGCTGCATTCCCCTAGGGCAATGCAGGGAAGGGGGTCAGGCCGGGTCGTCGTCGTAGTCGCGGCCGGCGGCGACCGCCCGCACGCCCTCGACCACGGCGGCGAAGACGCGTTCGTCGAGGACCGCGCCGTCGCGGCGGACCTGCTCCGGGTCCACCCGCAGGACGCGGTTGATGCGGGCCTCGCTCGGACGACCCCGTCCGTCCCAGGCGCCCGCGCCGACGTCGACCCACCGGCGCCCCTCGGCGGCCTCCTGCTCGGCATCGAGGTCGTGGTCGGCGCTCGTCAGCTGCAGGCCGAGCAGCCACTCGCCGTCCCGGCCGACGAGCAGCACGGGCCGGTCCTTGCCCTGCGCGTGGTCCTCCTCGAAGGGCACCCACGTCCACACGACCTCGCCGGGGGACGGGGTGGGGTCGTCCGGGGTCGGGGCCCACCGCATCTCGGGGATGCCGACGAAGTCGCCCGGGTAGCCGCTCATGGGCCCTCACCGTAGTGGTGACCGGCTGGCGCTGGTTGCCGGACCGGCTCCCCGTCCGTGGGAGGATGGAGGCCGACCCCTGTCCCGACGAACCCCGAGGTCCACCACCCGTGTCACCGCAGGCCCGTGAGGCCCTCCCGCCCAACGCGACCCCGCCGGCGCAGATCCGCAACTTCTGCATCATCGCGCACATCGACCACGGCAAGTCCACGCTCGCCGACCGGATGCTCCAGATCACCGGCGTCGTCGAGGCGCGGCAGATGCGCGCCCAGTACCTCGACCGGATGGACATCGAGCGTGAGCGCGGCATCACCATCAAGTCGCAGGCCGTGCGCATGCCGTGGGAGCAGGACGGGGAGACCTTCTGCCTCAACATGATCGACACCCCTGGCCACGTGGACTTCACCTACGAGGTTTCCCGCTCGCTCGCTGCGTGCGAGGGGGCGGTCCTCCTCGTCGACGCCGCGCAGGGCATCGAGGCGCAGACCCTGGCCAACCTCTACCTGGCGATGGAGAACGACCTGACGATCATCCCGGTGCTCAACAAGATCGACCTGCCCGCGGCCCAGCCGGAGAAGTACGCGGAGGAGATCGCCGGCCTCATCGGCTGCGAGCCCGAGGACGTGCTCCGGGTGAGCGGCAAGACGGGCGAAGGGGTGGAGGAGCTCCTCGAGCAGATCGTCGCCAAGCTCCCCGCCCCCGTGGGCGACGCAGACGCTCCCGCCCGCGCGATGATCTTCGACTCCGTCTACGACAACTACCGCGGCGTCGTCACGTACGTGCGGGTCGTCGACGGTGACCTCAACCCGCGCGAGAAGATCGTCATGATGTCGACCCGGGCGACGCACGAGCTGCTCGAGATCGGCGTCATCTCGCCCGAGATGATCCCGAGCAAGGGCCTGGGCGTCGGCGAGGTGGGCTACCTCATCACCGGCGTCAAGGATGTGCGCCAGTCCAAGGTCGGCGACACTGTCACCAACGCGGGCACGCCGGCCGACCGGGCGATCGGCGGCTACAAGGACCCCAACCCGATGGTCTTCTCGGGGCTCTACCCGATCGACGGCAGCGACTACCCGACGCTGCGCGACGCCCTCGACAAGCTCAAGCTCAACGACGCGGCGCTCGTGTACGAGCCGGAGACCTCCGCGGCGCTCGGCTTCGGCTTCCGCTGCGGGTTCCTCGGTCTGCTGCACCTGGAGATCGTCCGCGAGCGCCTCGAGCGCGAGTTCGACCTCGACCTCATCTCGACCCAGCCCAACGTCGTCTACGAGGTGACGATGGACGACGGCTCCACGATCACCGTGACCAACCCGAGCGAGTTCCCGCACGGCAAGGTCTCCGAGGTGCGCGAGCCGGTCGTCAAGGCGACCATCCTCGCCCCGAGCGAGTTCATCGGCGCGATCATGGAGCTGTGCCAGTCCAAGCGCGGCCAGCTCGGCGGCATGGACTACCTCTCCGAGGACCGCGTCGAGATGCGCTACACGCTGCCGCTGGCGGAGATCGTCTTCGACTTCTTCGACCAGCTGAAGTCGAAGACCCGCGGCTACGCCTCCCTCGACTACCAGGAGTCCGGCGACCAGGTCGCCGACCTCGTCAAGGTCGACATCCTGCTGCAGGGCGAGACCGTCGACGCCTTCAGCGCCGTGGTCCACAAGGACAAGGCCTACGCCTACGGCACGATGATGGCCGGCAAGCTCAAGGAGCTCATCCCCAGGCAGCAGTTCGAGGTGCCGATCCAGGCCGCCATCGGCGCGCGGATCATCGCCCGGGAGAACATCCGGGCGATCCGCAAGGACGTGCTCGCCAAGTGCTACGGCGGTGACATCTCCCGCAAGCGCAAGCTCCTCGAGAAGCAGAAGGAGGGCAAGAAGCGCATGAAGAACATCGGCACCGTCGAGGTCCCGCAGGAGGCCTTCATCACCGCCCTCTCGTCCGACGACAACGCGGTGGACAAGGCCAAGAAGTAGCACATCCGTCGGGACAGGTAAGCGCTGGCTTAGTCTGGTGCGCATGGCCCAGCAGACCTTCGACCTGTACCAGCGCCTCACCCGGCTCCCCGCGGGCAAGCGCATCTTCTCCCTCCTCTACAGCGTCAAGGCGCCGTACTTCGCGACGGTCCGCCCGCAGGTGCGTGAGGTGCGCGCCCACCACGCCGAGCTGTCGATCAGCAACCGCAGGCGCGTGCACAACCACATCGGCACCCTGCACGCGATCGCGGTGTGCAACGGGCTCGAGGCCGCGATGGGGCTGCTCGCGGAGGCGACCTGCCCGTCCGACCAGCGCTGGCTGCCCCGCGGCCTGCAGGTGAGCTACCTCGCGAAGTCCACGACCGACCTGCTGTGCGTCGCCGAGACCGACCCCGAGCAGTGGGCGGGCGAGGCGCCGTACGACGTCGACATCCGCGTCAGGGCGGTGCGCACCGACGGCGTCGTGGTCGTCGAGGGCGTCATCCCCGTCTACGTGACCGCGAAGCCGCAGCAGGCCGCCTGAGCGTCAGGTCGTCAGGCGGGCGCGGAGGCGCTCGACCTCCGCCTCCTCCCACCCCGTGGCCGTCAGCCAGCCGACGGTCCCACCGAAGCCCTCGTGCAGATGGGTCAGGACGGCCTCCATCGCCTCGGCACGCGGCGTCTGGTCATCGATGCTGTGGTGGGGGATCGAGCGGCGGTAGGGCTCGACCTCGACGAGCCGCTCCATGATCCGGTGGATCCGCTCGGCTGTGCGCACGTAGTCGGCGATGATCTCCTCCTCGGGGACGCCGGCGACGGCCAGCGCCATCCCCACGACCGTGCCCGTGCGGTCCTTGCCGGCCGCGCAGTGCACCACGGCGCCGCCAGCGCTGTCGCGCACCGCGGCCAGGGCAGCGGCGACCGAGTCGGGACGCGTGCTGAGGTAGCCCGTGTAGTGCCGACCCCAGAACTCGCCGTCGCGCACGACCGGCTCGTCGCGCTGCCAGCGCAGCGCGAGCGCCTCCTCGACCGTGGTCTGCGCGTCGACGTCCTCGCGCAGCAGGCTGAAGTGGTGGTGCGTCAGGGGGGTCGCGCGCAGCGGACCCTCACCCGTGACCTCGTACTCGACGTTGCTGCGCAGGTCGACGACGTCGGTGACGCCGAGCTCCTCGACGAGGTGACGCACGTCCCCTTCGCTCAGGTCCTGGAGGTTGTCGCTGCGGATGAGCCGGCCCTCCCGGGTGCCGCGACCGTCGCGGGTGGGCAGGCCACCGAGGTCACGCATGTTGACGACGCCATCGAGCTCGATCCACCTGGTCATGGGAGCCACGCTAGCCACCGGGTGGGAGGATGGGCGGGTGCGTCCCCCCTTCGGCATCTACCTGCACGTGCCCTTCTGCACCGTCCGCTGCGGCTACTGCGACTTCAACACCTACACGGCGACCGAGCTCGGCCCCGTCGGAGGAGCGAAGGGGGCGAGCCTCGCCACCTTCGTCGACGCCGCGATCGGTGAGCTCGACCTCGCCGCCGCCGCGGTCCCCGACGCGCCGCCGGTCTCGACGGTCTTCGTCGGCGGCGGGACACCGACGCTGCTGCCGCCGCAGGACCTCGTGCGCTTCCTCGAGGCGGTGCGCGCACGCTGGGGGCTCGCCGACGACGTCGAGGTGACGACGGAGGCCAACCCCGACAGCGTCACCGAGGAGTCCCTGCGGGTCCTGGCCGACGGCGGGTTCACCCGCGTGAGCATCGGCATGCAGTCGGCGGTGCCCGAGGTGCTCGCCACCCTCGACCGCACCCACGACCCGGCCAACGTCGCGCGCGCCCTCGCCGCGGCCCGCGCCGCCGGGCTCTCCGTGAGCCTCGACCTCATCTACGGCACGCCGGGGGAGAGCCTGGAGCAGTGGCGCACCTCGCTGGAGACCGCGATCGCGCTGGGGCCGGACCACCTCTCGGCCTACGCGCTGACCGTCGAGGAGGGCACCCGGATGGCGGTGCGCGTCCGGCGTGGCGAGCTGCCGATGCCGACCGGTGACGACGAGGCCGACAAGTACGAGCTGGCCGACGAGCTCCTCGCGGCCGCCGGGTACGAGTGGTACGAGATCAGCAACTGGGCACGCACCGACGCCGACCGGTGCCGGCACAACGAGGCCTACTGGCGCAGCCACGACTGGTGGGGCGTCGGGCCGGGTGCCCACAGCCACGTCGACGGCGTGCGCTGGTGGAACCGCAAGCACCCCGCCACCTGGGCGGCGCACCTCGCCGGCGGCGACCCCGCGGCCGAGCGCGAGGAGCTGACCGCGGAGCAGCGGGCCGACGAGCAGATCCTGCTCGGGGTTCGCCTGCGCGAGGGACTGCCGACGGCAGTCCTCACGGCCGACGGACGGAGGGCGGTCGCCGGCCTCGTCGCCGACGGCCTCGTCGAGGGGCCGGCCGCCCTGCGCGGGCAGGTCGTGCTGACCCGGCGCGGACGGCTGCTCGCCGACACCGTCGTGCACCACCTCGTGGCCGGTGCCCCCGACCCCGTGCGGGTGACCGGTGCCTGACGTCCCGGAGATCCCCGACCTCATCGGCTTCTTCGACCTGCTCGGCGTCCTCGCCAACGGCCTGCTCGGGGGAGCGGTGGCCCGGCGCTACCAG
Source organism: Janibacter sp. LM (assembly GCF_039631275.1). Lineage (NCBI taxonomy): Bacteria > Bacillati > Actinomycetota > Actinomycetes > Micrococcales > Intrasporangiaceae > Janibacter > Janibacter sp. LM. The sequence continues at coordinate 1,444 of NZ_JBDIVG010000018.1, read as the reverse complement.
CTCGACCCCGTCGGCTTCACCGTGATGGCCATCATCTCCGCGCTCGGCGGCGGGGCGATCCGCGACGTGCTGCTCGACGTGCAGCCGGTGGCCCTGACCGACCTGCGCTACCTCACCGTCGCCCTCGTGGCCGCGGCCATCGCCTACCTCGTCCCGCTCGAGGGACGGCGCTGGCGCCAGATCTTCCCGTGGGTCGACGCCGTCGCGCTCGGCACGTGGGCGGTCGTCGGCACGCAGAAGGCGCTGCTCCACGACATCCACTGGCTCCCGGCGGTCCTGCTCGGTGTCCTCACCGCGTGCGGCGGCGGTGTCGTGCGCGACATGATGCTCGGCAACGTGCCGGTGATCCTGCAGCGCTCCGAGCTCTACGCGACGGCGGCCTTCGCCGGGGGGTCGGCGCTCGTCCTGCTCCACCTCCTGACGTCCGGGCCGGTCGCCTCGCTCGGCGCACTGGTGGTCGGTGGCGGGGTCTGCATGCTCGCCCGCAAGCGCGGCTGGATGTTGCCGACCGAGCCGCCGTGGAAGCCGCCCCGCGTCCACCGACGGTGACCGGTCCGCGGACCGCGCTGTGACCGACCGGTACGCGTGGCGCACGATGGACCCATGACCACCACGCGTACCGCCATCGTCACCGGAGCCGCCCGCGGGATCGGCCGGGCCATCGCCCTGCGACTCGCCACCGACGGCCACCACGTCGCCGTCCTCGACCTCGACGAGTCCGCCTGCCAGGTGGTCGTCGACGAGATCACCGAAGGGGGCGGCACCGCCCTCGCCGTGGGCGTGGACGTCTCCGACCCCGACCAGGTCGAGGCGGGCGTCGCCCGCGTCGCCGAGGAGCTCGGCGCCCCGACCCTCCTGGTCAACAACGCCGGCATCATCCGCGACAACATGCTCTTCAAGATGACCGTCGACGACTGGGACTCCGTCATGGCGGTCCACCTGCGCGGCGCCTTCCTCATGACCAAGGCCACCCAGGCCCACATGACGGCCGAGAAGTACGGGCGCATCGTCAACCTCTCCTCCACCTCCGCCCTCGGCAACCGCGGTCAGACGAACTACTCGGCCGCCAAGGCCGGCATGCAGGGGTTCACCAAGACCCTGGCCATCGAGCTGGGCAAGTTCGGCGTGACCGCCAACGCCATCGCCCCGGGCTTCATCCAGACCGACATGACGGCCGCGACCGCCGAGCGCATCGGCGTGCCCTTCGAGGACTTCCTCGCGCACGCCGCGAAGGAGACCCCGGTCGGCCGCGTCGGTCAGCCCGAGGACATCGCCGCGACCGCGTCCTTCCTCCTGTCCGAGGAGGCCGGCTTCGTCTCGGGCCAGGTCATCTACGTGGCCGGCGGCCCGAGGGACTGACCCCGGCCTGCATTGCCCTAGGGCAATGCAGAGTGAACCCGCATTGCCCTAGGTGTAACTGGGCATGACCTTGGTGACACGGGTC
>NZ_JBDIVG010000017.1:0-40134 GCF_039631275.1 Janibacter sp. LM | reverse complement strand
CCGCTACGACGCGGACCTCTCCTTCACCACGAACCACGGAGAGCCGCTTAAGTGGAGGGCTGGCCAGATCTAGCCGCCGACCCTGTAGCGGAGCAGAGGAGCCTGCCGGAGTGGCCGGGTCAAGGGTGGACGGAGTCCATCACGCAGTGACGCGGAGCGCCCTTGATGCGGTCCGGAGGTGGGCGGAGAGTGGAGCGGCGGGTCGGAGGCGTGAGGGTGACGTGATCGCTCGGGGTGCCGGGTAGCTGCAAGTCGGAAGGGAGCGGCGCTCGGGATCAAGTCCTGGGCGTCGCTTCTTTGTGCCGTGCGGGCTCGGCCCGACGCCGCGCCCGGAACGGCCGCAGGCCGCACGCCCGGCACGGCGGCGGGCCGAAGGCCCGCCGGCTCGCGCCGGAGGCGCGCTTGAGTCAGTACAGAAAGTTCTCACTACTCACGGTCCGACTGGACCATAGTGCTTGAACGCTTGATCCCACGACTCCTCGGCCGCATCCGACAAGCTCAGTTCGAGGCCCATATCTAGTTCCACTGGCCCGCCCTCGGTGAGGCGCTCAGGCAACCCAGCGAGTTGGATTTCTAGTCGCTGCGCGTATTCTGCTATTTGTGTGGAGAGCCCCGCAACACCTTGTAGAGCCGCCGACCGCGCCAGTTTCTCACTTGACGGGATGGCCAACTCCGCTCTATGTGTGAGATCACCGAGCTCTGCGTACGTCGCAGCAATTGCGCCTGCTAGATACACAATCGATCTCGGATCCCCGTCCTCTCCGGGTTGCCCAAACGCCGCTTCACTCCTTTCACGGGTCAGCGCATTCTCGAGGCGTTTAATGACCTCCACGGGCTCTTTCGAAAAGTCCGCCAGCCACCTTGACACCTCTAACGCCGAGAGCGATTTCGCCCTTAGCGCTTGACGCGACCGGCTTTTTAACTGAGCCCACGCTTCAACATTCGCGATCATGTGTTCGAGTGCTGCGGTGTATAGCATGAATTCCCAGCCCGGCTGCCGCTCTCGCACGATCTTGAGAACTCTGCCCACTCCCCCTCGTCGCGTTACCGAAGAGTAGTAATAGCCGTGTGCGCGAGTCGCAATACGTGCCATTCTGTCCACATCTGCCCAATGGAGTTGACAGAGGTTGCGGAGTTGAGATCGTTTGTATTTTCGGACGACACTGCGTGCACGTGGCCAAGTGTCAACCTGACGCAATTCCCAATGCCATCCTTTGGAGAATCCACGGATCAGACGTGGCCGGTGTACGCCCAGCTCACGCAGCAGCGCGAGCCTAGCCAACCAAGGGCTGGCGCTGCCTGATACGTAGTCGAGCCGGAGAAACAGCAATTCATACTCACTCACGACGCCCATTGCCGCGACAAAGGGAAGCATGGCAACGGGGAGCCATATCGCCATTGCCAAGGAGAGCGCGATCTGCTCGAAATCAAGTGAAGACCATCCAGTAGAAATACTCCACGCCGAGGCAGTCAAAATCCCGAAGCCTATGAACACGAGCATCCCGTTCAGCGATTGTTCCGCGCGCAGCGCGTTCTTATGCCGAGCAACTTCCTTAAGGAGGACAATCATGATGGAGATCACGCCAATAAGCAGTTCCACGACTAAATTAAATGTGACGATATTGATCATTAACGCAATTAACGTTCCATACTCAACGAGCGACAAGAGGTAATTGCGAAAGAAGCGCTCCTCAGACGCTACTTTCACGAATTTGCCAAAGGTTGTAATGCCGGAAAGAATCAGCCAGGCAACGGATTCACCGACCATTCTTGTGCTCCAGAGGCCGACCCACTGTGCGGCCGAAAGCACGCACCAGAAGTAGGCGACGTAGACCACGAACGACCTAAGTAACTTCCCCCGGACCGCATCGACAACCGCGAAGGCCGACCTTCGCGTCGCCTTGTTGGCAAAGATCAGTACCACGAGGGTCAAAATGATGATCCCCGCAGCCATGTCCCTCGAGCTAGGCATGGCCCTCCCTACGTGCTCATAGTGCTGCGCCGCCGGACCTCAAGTGCCGGACCCCGCGAGTCTGCAGGCCGCCCCTAGGCATCACCTGCAGAAGCGCACGAGGCCTGAGCTGCAAGTGAAGGCGAGCGACGGCCATAACAGGAGCCGTGGCGGACGGCGCCCAGGACTTAACTTAGCCGGTCGGGTCGACAACTGCCGGCTGCTGACGATCCGATGGCGGTTGCCGGCTCCGGTGTAGATATTCGGACGTCGCTCGCCCACCTTCTGCCGAACCGGCGCTACGGGCTGGCAACCCTTAGTGGCACACTCCAAGTATGGAGAAGATGACACCTGAGCAGATGGCCGACGTGTTCGACGCGGACGGACAGCTCGATTTGAATAAGGTTCCGTCCGGCAGGTTCGCGCCAGGGGCGCACATCACCACGAGGGAGGGCGAGTCGAAGCACTTCGCGGCTCCAGACGAGATCCGTACCGGACACGGTGGGACGCTGGAACTTCTGCGGAACGGCCAGGTCGGCATGATCCTCGGCCCCCACCTGTGGAGCATGGCGACTCTTGTGACTGAGGAGATGGCCCAAAACGCGCGGAATTTGCGCAGCTGACTGTCAAGAGTCGAGTGGTCGCACGGGCTGGTCCCGTGGGGCAGCACGCGTAGCAGCTTGTGCAAGTTCATCCAGAGACCACAAGTTGCTCTGGCTGTGGTGCGAGGCAGCCTTCGCCGCGGCAAATCTGCGGGCTCCGACCGCGTGGGATAGCCGCCGATCGGTGATGTGGGTCGCGCCTACCGCCTTCATCTCTGACATGAGTCGAGGCAGGCTACTTGGACTCATGTCACGCTTGGATTGGGCTGCAACCGTTCGTTCGAAGTCGATCTCGTTCACAGCGGCCGTGCGGATTAACGCCTCAACCTCGGGCAAAGTCTTGGCCCCGACGAGTACTTGAGCAACCGGAAACGAGGTCAGGGCCGGGTGGGTGGCCACCCATACCTCCGGGGTGCGTTCCGTGATCGGAACGGGGTCGCTACCGCGCCTCATCAGGACGCGTCCCCGTGTGCCTATGGCCCCCGCTGCCACCAGTGCTGTTGCCTCCGTGGGGTGCCAGGAGAGGACCGCTTCCAGACTGCGTACATCGCTGGGCGTAATGCGCCCGATCGTCGCAGCGCCGATCGCCTCAAGAAGACTTAAGCCTTCGGCCTCAGACAGCTCGGCGTCCGCTCCAGGGCCGAGGACAACGACTGAGGTTGGGGCTGCGGTACCGAAAGCAGCCGCCAGCGTGAGTGAGTCTGCAAGCGGACTGAGAAGTCCCAGTTCAGATCCGCGCGCCACGATGTCTCCACCGACGTCAACGACTACGAGCCTGTCTATCTCCAACGACCTTACGAGGTGCTGGAGCTGCTCGGTAAGGCCTACGGCTCCCCCTTCGAAGTCGTGAAGGAAGATCCGCGCGCCGCTCGTTTCCGCTAGACGAGGGAGGACGGACCGGTCTGATGGCACTGTGTCCGACGAGGGCAGCACCTCACACGGCACACCGTCGACCAGCCCTAGACCCGTGAAGTCGGCCCGAGCACGAGGACCTGGCACGGGGTCGATCCGCAGCCGCTCCCAAGCGCATGTCGTGACGAGTGGTGGGCGCTCGTCCGTGTCCCCGAGGGCACGACGAGCCAGCAGCGCGCCGACAGCATCCCCGCCGCCTCCTGCTGCGACGTAGAGAGTCCTCATGGGCCGATTGTGTCTCGGGTGGGCTGCAACCTCTACCCTGAAGTGGTATTAGCCAGATGGAGAGCGAGTGATGAGCGGCCAGCCCCCTGCGAAGTTTCGGCGCATCGCCGACGACTTCCGCACGCGCATCCTCAGCGGAGAGCTCCGAGCCGGCGACGAGGTTCCAAGCGAGCGAGCGTTGGCGGCCAAGTACGACGTCTCTCGCCCCACAGCCACCAAGGCGCTGGCCCTCTTGCGAACAGAAGGTTTCGTGCACTCGGTGCAGGGCTCGGGCACCTTCGTCTCTGACCTGAACGTTCACCGACGCCCGGTCGACCGCTACGCCAGGGCCAAGCGCTCCGGCCGCATCTACAGCGGGAAGGAGCGGGCGGAGATCGTGTCGGCGGAGATCGTCGAGGAGCCCCCGGAGACGGTGGCACGCGGTCTCGCCCTTCCGGAGGGCAAAGCCGCAATCCGGCGACGCCGCATCACCTGGGACGGTGAGGAGCGAGTTGAAGCGTCCACGTCCTGGTTCAGCGTGGATCTGGCTGCCGCTGCTCCCCGACTCCTCTCGACGGAGCGGATCCGCACCGGCACCGTGGCCTACGTCGAAGAGCGGACCGGCCGCACCGCTCGCTATGCCCGCGACCGCATGACCGCGCGGCCGGCTGGCGAGGACGACTCTGCCGCACTCGGATTGGCGGACGCCTCCGCCCCGGTCCTCGTGGTCGAGCACACCGTCTACGACGGCGCCGACTCCCCCATCGAGTTCGCTGAGGCGGTCTACCCGCCCGGTCGCTTCACGGCCGAGCACCGCTACGAGCTCTCCTAGCTCTTCGTTCACACTCCCTCCGCTCCCGGTTGCGCGGACAAGTGGTATATGCCACCTTGTAGTTACTGGCACATACCACTTAGGAGTGAGTCTCATGGCGATGCAGCGTCGGTTCCCGGTCGGTCACGCGGATGTCTTCCCCGCGGGTGCGTTCTTGAAGGGGGGTGTGGAGCCGGTGGCGGACTTCGACGCGGAGAAGCGTCCGGACGGGTCGAGGCCGCAGCAGCTGGACAAGGACTCGGGGCTGCCGTTGTGGCAGGTGACGGTCCTGGACGCGGACGAGGAGGCGGCGAAGAAGGAGACGGCGCTGTCGATCAAGATCGCGGCGAAGGTGCAGCCGGTGCCTCCGGAGAACACGACGCAGTTTCCGTGGACTCCGGTGGAGTTCGTCGGTCTCACGGCTCTGCCGTACGTGGATGACAACGGCACCCGGCCTCGGCTGGCGTGGTCCTTCCGGGCTGAGGAGATGGTCGCGCCGGACAAGGGTGCGAAGCCCTCGACCTCGGTTCGCTCGGAGTCGGCGGCTGCGTGATGAGGGCGCTGCCGTGGTGGGTCCGTCGTCTGGTCCGTGGGGTTGCCCTCGCGGTCCGGGCGGCGGGCCCTGCGCTGTGGCGGCTCCTGGCGGTGTGCGTTGCGCTGCACCTTGTCGCGTGGGTGGCCGGTTCGGCCCTGGAGCGGGCCTCCTTGGCGGCGCAGCTGCATGTGCTGGGGTGGTGGACGGCCGGGGTTGCCGTGGCTGTCTTTGTCGTCGCGCTCGTGCTGTCGGTGTCGTACCCGGATCAGGTCGTGGCGTGGTTCTGCCGGCGGATGGTGCGGTCCGAGTTCGCGCAAGTCTCGCGGGCCGCTGGCCTCTCGAAGGAGGTCCGCTCCCGTGAGGGCAGCCGGTGGGTTGATCCGGAGCTGCTCGGGGTGGACTCGTGCGGCGGTGTGGTCGTTGCTCGTGTCCGGGCTCGGCGGGGACAGTCGTCCTCCGAGATCGTCGCGGCGGCTGAGAAGTTCGCGGCTGACTTCGGTGCTGCGGCCTTCCGGGCTTCGGTTCTCTCCCCTGCGGTGGCGTCGATGCGGTTCACGATGCGTGACGCTCTGGTGGGCGCGACGCTGGCGACGCTTCCTCAGGATCGTGAGGCGGGGTCGCCGTTGGAGCCGGTCGAGGTCGGTCGGGAGGAGTCGGGCGAGCCGTGGCGGCTGTCGTTGGTCGGTAGGCACACGCTGGTCGCGGGTCGCTCCGGTTCGGGTAAGGGGTCGGTGCTGTGGGGTGCGGTCGCCTCGCTGGGGCCGTGGATCAGGCAGGACACGGTGCGGGTGCATGGCGTGGATCTCAAGCGCGGTGTGGAGATCGCGATGGGTGACGGGCTGATGTACCGCACCGCCTACCAGCCAGAGCAGGCCGTGGAGGTGTTGCGCGATCTGCTGGGGATCATCGACGAGCGGGCCGGTCGGATGGTCGGGCGGTCCCGTCTTCACGAGCCTGTTCCCGGTGACCCGCTGCACGTCCTCGTCATCGACGAGCTCGCGGCGCTGACCGCGTACGCCGAGGCCGGGGTGAAGAAGGAGGGCAACCGCCTCTTGGCCGAGATCCTGACGCAAGGCCGGGCGATGGGCGTGGTCGTCGTCGCCTTCGTGCAGGACCCGAAGAAGGAGACCGTGCCGATGCGTGGGCTTTTCACGCAGACCGTCGCCCTGCGGTTGCAGAGCGTCGAGGAGGTGCAGATGGTCCTGGGGTCCGGCATGAGCGACGAGGCACCGGCTCATCTCATCCCCGACGACCTGCGCGGTGCCGGCTACCTCGTCACCGAAGAGGGAGCGGTGGCGCGGGTGCGGGCGCACTTCTGGCCCGACGCGCTCATCAAGGCGACGTCGGCGCACTACCCGGCCCCGAAGCGGTGGGAGTCATCGAGGGAAGGGGTTCGTCATGATGCCGAATGAGCGCACTCGCGCTGCGACGCGCACGTTGGCCACGCTCAACACTCACGGGGCCTGTGTGGGTCATCCGCACCCGGACTGGTGGTTCCCGGAGCGGGGCCGCGACGACACGGACAAGGCGCTGCGGGTGTGTGCCTCGTGCCCGGTGCGGCGCATGTGCCGGGAGTACGCGCAGACCTGGGACGACCAGGGCGTGTGGGGTGGCAGCACGGATCACGAGCGCATCGAGCTGGGTGAGACGGCATGAGCTGGATGCTGGCTGCTGCCCCATCGGAGGTGCTCCCCCTTCGCTCGACGCTGGGCCGGGGCGCTGCGGTCGCGTGCGACGAGTGCGGAGTGGTGTTCGTGCGGCGCTTCGATGCTCGGACGATCTTCCCGACGACCTCGGACGCCATCGCGGCGGCGACGACCTTGTGCGAGGGCTGGTCCTACGTCATCCACAACGGGCTCGACCACCTCGTGTGCCTGGACTGCGTGAGTGCTCGGACGGCTGCGGGTGAGTTCTGATGCCGTACCCGTACAACGTCATCAAAGGGCTGAGCATCCAGGCCCGTTTGCGCATCGTGGACCGCGGTCTGACCTTGCAGGAGTACGTGCACTACTTCAGCGGGTGGACGACGTGGCACGGCGACACCTGTGGATGCCCGGATGACCGGTGCCGCGGCTTCCATCACGACGAGGACGAGACCTGGTGCGGTTGCCTGACGGCGTGCCTGGACGACGTGGTGCGGCATCGTGCGGCCGACGATCATCGCGACGTGGACGGTGAGGACGGGCATCACGTCGCGGGCCGGTTGCCGTGACGGGGCAGCGCCGCGCACCGGGTGTCCTGTTCCCCGGCTACAGCGACGACGCCCCGCTCGACCTCGGGGACCTCGGGACGGCGGCTCGGCAGGGGCTGGTGGATCGTCTCGTGGGCGGCACCTTCCATGCGTGGGCTGATGCGGCGTCTCGGGTCGGGCACTGTGCGCACCCGATCAAGTTGGTCGGCTCCTCGTCTCGGGTGGACTGGGCCACGGGTGAGGTGCTCGGCAGCTACTCCTCGGCCCACGAGCCCTTCGGGGTGACGTACGTGCGGTGCGGCAACCGGCGTGCGAGTGTCTGCCCGGCGTGCTCGCGGATCTATGCCCGCGACACCTTCGAGATGATCCGGGCGGGCGTGGTCGGCGGCAAGAGCGTGCCGGAGGGGGTCAGCGCCAACCCGCTGGTCTTCCTGACGCTGACCGCTCCGTCCTTCGGGCCCGTCCACGCGGCGAAGGGGGGCCAGCGGTGTCGTCCTCGGGATGGGCACGTGGTGTGCGCGCACGGTCGTCCGGTGGCGTGCTGGCAGGCGCACGAGGGTGACGACCTCGATGTGGGGACGCCGATCTGTGCGGACTGCTACGACTATGAGGGGCACGCGATCTGGCAGTGGTGGGCACCGGAGCTGTGGCGGCGCTTCACGATCACGACGCGTCGTGTCATTGCCCGGGCGTTGGGCGTGCCGGACTCTCGGCTGCGGGAGGTGGCGACGTTGCAGTATGCGAAGGTCGCGGAGTACCAGGCGCGGGGTGTGGTCCACTTCCACGCGCTGGTGCGGCTCGACGGCCCGAAGACGCCGGAGGGGTACGCGGCGGCTCCCGACTCGATCTCGGCTCGGACGCTCGCGGGGCTCCTCGAGGAGGCTGCCGGTCGGGTGCATTTCGATGCCCCGCCGTGTGCTGGCCGTGAGGCTGGCCGGTTGCGTTTCGGCGCGCAGGTCGATGCCCGCTCGGTGACTGCGACCCGGGGGGACGACCCGGATGCTCCGCTGGTGGGTGAGCAGGTGGCCGGTTATCTGGCGAAGTACGCGACGAAGGCGGCATCGGACACGACCGATCCTCGGAGCGAGTCGAGCCACTTCCGGCGCCTGCGGGCCACGCTGTATGACCTCGCGGACCGGCGGACGGCGGGTGATGAGTACGAGCTGCTGGGCAAGTGGGTGCACATGCTCGGCTTCCGGGGGCACTTCTCCAGCAAGTCGCGGCGCTACTCGATCACCCTCGGTGCCCTGCGTCGGGCGCGGCAACGGTGGCAGCGGATCGCCGCCGACTGCGCTCGTGAGGGCCGTCAGATGCCGGTCCTCGACTTCGCCGACCTCATCGCCGACGACGAGGAGGAGACCACCCTCGTCGTCGGTTCGTGGACCTACGTCGGCACCGGGTGGGACACCGACGCGGATACCGCTTTGGCCCTGGCTGCTGCGGATCGTGCTCGGGCCTACGACCAGTGGCGGGCCGAGAGGGCACGGACGCACTGACAGACAGATGACAGGCAATGGGAGAGAAGGGGATTCAGATGTGCAATCGACACGACCCGCTGTGGACCGTCCAGGACGTCGCCACGTTCCTCGGGGTGCCCGTGGGGGCGCTCTACGACTGGCGGTGCCAGGGCGAGGGCCCGCCCGCGTTGAAGATCGGTCGGCGGCTGCGCTACCGGGAGAGTGATGTCTTCGCGTGGCTCGACGAGCAGACGGCGGCGTGAGCGGTGGGACGGCAGGGCCTCGCGCCGGGTGAGTGGGGCGCGATCTCGACGGTGCGCGTCGTCACCGACTCCGGGGCGACCTACAAGAGTCGGGCGTGGTTCCGCGGTTTCGACGGTCGCAAGCGGCGAGTGGAGCGGTGGGGCTCGTCGCAGGCGGCGGCGCAACGGGCGCTCACCACGGCGCTGGAGGATGCTGCCTCGTCCGGGGCCGGTGGGCTGACGGCTCGGGACACCTTGGACGAGGCGGTGCGCCAGTGGCTGGCCGATCTCGACCAGCTCGTGCGGATGGGTGAGCGGTCACCGGGGACGGTGCAGACCTACCGCTACCAGTGGCGGCGGCACGTCTCCCCCGCGCTGGGCAACCTGCGGCTGGGTGAGGTGACGACACCGATCGTGGACCGCTTCCTTGTGGACCTGCACGAGAGGGTCGGGTCGGCCACCTCGCGCACGTCCCGGGCGGTGATCTCGGGGGCGATGGGCCGGGCGGTGCGTGAGGGTGCGGTGCGGTTCAACCCGACGAGGGAGGTGCGGCGGTTGAGTGCTGGTCCGCGGCGCCGGCCTCGTGCCCTGACCGAGCAGGAGCGGGCGGCATGGTTCCTGGCCGTGACCCGTAATCCTCGAGCGGTCGAGCACGACCTGCCGGACCTGTGCGCCTTCATGCTGGCGACGGGGCTGCGGATCGGTGAGGTCGTCGCGGTGCTGTGGTCGGAGGTCGACCTGGAGCGGGGCACGGTCGAGGTGACGTCCACGCTGATCCGGGTGACCGGGCAGGGCCTGATCCGCAAGGCCACGAAGTCGGCTGCCGGGCAGCGCCTCCTCCCCCTGCCTCAGTGGTGCGTGGCGATGTTGCGGCGGCGGGCCGAGGTCGGGGTGGGTCCGGACGAGCCGGTCTTCGGCACGATCGATGGGGGCTTCCGTGAGCCGCGCACGGTGAGCCGGTGGCTCTACGAGGTGCGCTCGGACAGTGATCTGGAGTGGGTGACCTCGCATGCCTGGCGCAAGACGACGGCGAGCATCCTCGACGGGTCGGGGGTGACGGCGCGGATCATCGCCGACCAGCTCGGTCACTCGCGGGTGTCGATGACGCAGGACGTCTACCTGGGTCGCGGGGAGCAGGATCCTCGGGTGCTCGCGGCGCTCGAAGCGGCCGACCCGCGGCCCCCTTCGCCGGGCCTAAGTGGAGGCGAAAGTGGAGGCTTGAAGGGGGTGCAGGGTCGTGGGTGACGTGTTTGCCCTGCTCAGAGAGCTGGCGAAGGGACTCGAACCCTCAACCACCTGTTTACAAGACAGGTGCGCTACCAATTGCGCCACGCCAGCGAGCCCGGGACGCGAAGACCGGGACCGCGGCATCGTAGCCCGCGGCCCCGGTCGTCACCGAGTCACCGGTCGTGTCAGAGGACGTTGCGGTTGAGCCAGGACTGCAGGCGCGACGTGGTCTGCGGGCCCCACTGGCCGTCCACCGTGGCGCCGACCCGGCCCTGGAGCGCGCGAGTGGTCTGCGGGCCGACGATGCCGTCCGCGGAGACGCCGAGCTTGCGCTGCATGGCCTGCTTGTCGGCGCTGTCGAGGTAGCCGTTCACGGGGCGACCGCCCCACTTCTCGATGCCGGCGTTGGTGCGCGGGCCCTGGACGCCGTCGACGGCGAGCTTGCCGCCGGTCGAGGTCACCGTGGTCGCGGGCGTGCGGTCGCTGTCGCGCGAGGGGCGCTCGGCACCGCTGTAGGGGTCGACGGCCAGTCCGTTGGCGAGGGTCAGGCCGGCCCGGCGGGAGCAGACCGGCCACGCGCCCGGGCCCTGCACCTTGAGGACCTTCTGCGCGATCTCGATCTGCTGTCCCTTGGTGGCGCGGTCGGCGGTGTACGCGTACTGCTGGCCGCCGAACCCCTTCCACGTCTGGAAGGAGAACTGCACACCGCCGTAGTAGCCGTTGCCGGTGTTGATGCTCCAGTTGCTGGTCGACTCGCAGGCGGCGAGGCGGTCCCAGACCGTCTCGGCGGCGCCGGCGTTGGTGGCGACGACCATGCCACCGGCGGCCAGGGCGCCGACGGTGACGACACCGCCGGCGACGCGCAGGCGACGGCCGCGGCGGGAGACCGGCTGGTCGGGGAAGTCATTGGTGCTGAACATGTGGCAGTCCTCATCTCGGCGGAGCACGGGCAGGGGCACCCCGTGCAGGTCCGAGAGCGACGCTAAGGACTCAGGAGTCACACAGACAACACCCGCACCATAAATACAGACCTGTAACTCAGACCCCGTGGACACCTCGTGTCACACGTCTCCGCACCCCCGAGCACGACGAAGGGGGCCACGCACCGAGTCGGTGCGCGGCCCCCTTCGCGAGGCTGCTGGGATCAGTTGGCGTTGAGGTACGCCTGCAGCTTGGAGGTGGTCTGCGGGCCCCAGATGCCGTCGACGTCGGCGCCGACGACCTGCTGGAGAGCCGAGGTGGTCTTCGGGCCGATGACGCCGTCCTGCCCGGTGCCGACCTTGGCCTGGAGGGCCTGGACGTCGGCGGAGCTCAGGGTGCCGTCCTGCGCGGTGCCGACCCACTTCTCGATGGCGGCGTTGGTCTTCGGACCGCGGATGCCGTCGACGACGAGCGCGCCGGCGGTCGCGGGGGCGCGGACCTCGGAGCGCGAGGCCTGCTCCGGGGCCTGCTGCCGGGCCTGCGTCGGGGCGGGGGCAGTCGAGCCGCCACCGACCATGCCGTTGGCCTTGGTCAGGCCGGCCTTCTGCGAGCACACCGGCCACGCGCCGGGACCCTGCACCTTGAGGACCTCCTGCGCGATCTCGATCTGCTGCGCCTTGGTGGCCTGGTGCGCGTTGGAGGCGTACTTGCCGCCGCCGAAGCCCTGCCAGGTCTGGCTGGTGAACTGCAAGCCGCCGTAGAAGCCGTTGCCGGTGTTGATCGACCAGTTGCCACCGCTCTCGCACTGGGCGACGGCGTCCCACACGTTGGCGTTGGTCGCGGCGGAGGAGCTCTGGGCGGTGGCCACGGAGCCGACGGCCGCGGTCGCGCCTGCCACGGCGACACCGGCGATGCGGCGGCGGGCGGGCGAGGTGGTCACGGTGGGGGCGTGCTTGGGCGAGTAGAACATCAGAGTGTGGGTTCCTTCCACGGAGTTCAGGGGGCTTCGTGGTGAAGCTGCCAGCAGTTCTGGCGTCATTCGAGGACGGCGGGAACGTTACCTTCCCGTGATCTACCGAGTCAATCCCGTGACCTGGATTCGTCAGGCACTGGTCAGACGATGTCCCAGCCCTCGACGTCGCGGCGGTCCGACTCCTGCTCCACGGCGACGCGGCGTCGCTGGGCCACCGGGGCGTCGAAGGGGGCGGCCAGCCGGTCGCCGAGGGTGTTGCCCGTGGCGATCGCCATGATGACGCCGAGCGCCCCCAGGACGCTGAAGAGACCGGCCGTCGTGTCCGACCCGTCGCTGATCGTCGGCGGGCTGGTCATGTGGTACAGACCGATGAAGATCCCGAGCCCGGGATAGAGGCCGAAGGACGCCGGCACCGAGAGCGTGAGCGCGGGCGAGTCCATCCGCAGCGCGATGAAGCGGGCGAGGAAGCCGATGACGACGGCCGCCAGACCCGTCGCCGTGACCCGGCCGACGCCCAGGCTGATCACCCCCGCCGCGACGCTCACGCCGACGGCGCACAGCAGCGCCGAGGGCAGCAGCAGCCGGTGGCTGTCCTGGAGGGTGACGGCCCCCGCGAGGCCGATGAGCACCGAGCCGAAGATGACCATCGGCAGCGCCGCCGACGCCCAGGCGAGCTTGTCGAGCGGCGGTGGCGTCAGGCCCACGTCGAGCCAGCCACCGACCTGCAGGCACAGGCCCAGCCCCCCGGCGACACCCACGATGAGCCCGAAGGTGTGCAGCAGCACCGCGAAGAGCCGAGCGGTGCCCGTCACCGGGAAGCCGGAGAGGACGTCCTCCATCGCGGAGATCAGCGTCCGCGACGGGAGCAGCGCGACGATGCCACCGGCGACGATGAAGGCGAAGTCCGCCGGGGAGATCGGGAGGATGCCGTACGTGCTGAGCACGTAGGAGGTGAAGGCGATGACGGTGGCGGTCGCCCCGCCGAGCGCCCCGAGGTAGAAGTCGGGCAGGTTGAGCCGCTCGATGAGGCCGGCGAGCAGGATCGTCACACAGGCCGCGAGCATCGCGACGAGCACGGCGGGCAGGCTCGCCCCGAGGATCAGCGCGACGCCACCGGCGACCCCACCCTCGGCGAGGGTCACGAACCACCGGGACCACGTCCGCGGCGTCCGGCTGATCTCGCGCAGCTGGGACTCGGCCTGCTCGATGTCGATGTCCCCGGAGACGAGGTCGTCGACGAGTGCGTGCACCAGCGCCAGCCGGGCGAAGTCGAGGCGCGGCTGGCGGACGACGCGCAGCCGGGAGATCGTCTGGCCCGACGGGGTGCGGCACTGCATGTGCATCGACTGCATCGTCAGGTCGACGTCGAGGTCCTCGAGGCCGGCGGCGACGCCGACGGCGATCGTGGCCGACTCGACACCCGCGGCGCTCGACCCGGAGCGGAGCATGACCTCGGCGACGCGCAGCGCGAGGTCCATCGCGTGGGTGGCCGCGCGCTCCTCGGCGACGGCGCGGGTGACCCGCGGGTCACGGTAGGGCGTGCCGCGCAGGGAACCGCGCAGCGGGATCGTCTCGGTCGGTTGCTCGCCGCGCAGACTCGGCCGCCGACGCGGCTTGGGCTGCGGCCCCGTCTGCGGGACCGGCGTCCCGTCGTGCGGGGTCGCGGCGGCCCGCCGGGCCGGCCGACGTCGCGGCCGCGGGGACGATGGGGGCGGAGGCGGGGGTGTCGTCATCGGCTGGGTAGCTGCCCCGGGGTCGGCAGCGGCGACTGCAGCGCGGGCCACCAGGAGACGTCGATCGCCCCCACGGCGAGCGCGCCGAGGACACCGAGCGCGACGACGAGGAGCACGGCGACGACGAGCCCCCGGGCGGCCGGCACGCCGGTCACGCTGCGCACGAGGCTGCGGCTGCCGCGACGCAGGCCGGGGCCACCGGGGCCCCACCACCCGGTGAGCAGCGCGAGCAGCGAACCCACGGCGATCGGCAGGGGCGCGTCCAGACGAACCCCGAGGCCGTCGACGGAGGTCTGGGCGAGGGCGGTCGCGAGCAGGCCCGCACCACCGACGGCGACCGGGAGCAGCGCGGCGACGACGGTCGTGAGCGCCGCGGTGACGAGGTGCCACGGCGAGGCCGCGGCGGCGGCGAAGCCGTCGCTGCGTCGCCGGCCGTAGCGGTGGCGTCGGCGCACGGTGCCCGTCATCGACCGGTCGACGGTCCGGGCGAGCCAGGACCAGCCGAGCGCCACCACGAGGCCGACCCACGGAAGGGCCGCGGTCAGGGCGACCGCGGCAGCGAGCAGGGCGGCGAGGACGTCGCTGCGCCGGGGACGCCCGATGCGCGGGTCACCCGGACGGTCGCCGATCCCGACCCCGGGGCCGGGCTGCTGGGTCCCGGGCTGCTGGGTCCCGGGCCAGGGCGCCCGCTCACGTTGGGGCAGCATCCCCCAGCCGTTGTCCTGCGGCTGCGGCACGGGCGCCGCGACGGGCGCCGGCTGCGGGGCCGGTCGCGGGTCGGTCCAGTCATTGGTGCCCCACGGCGCCGGCGGCTCGTTGCGCTGCGCGGGCGGCGCGGCGACGGGCGGCAGGGCGCGGGTCGCGTCAGGGGTGAGAGCGCGGGTGCGCTGCGGCAGCACCTCGGTCACCGGGCGCCCGTCGGCCCAGGCCTCGAGGGCGAGCAGCACCTCGTCGGCGTCGGGCCGCAGGCGGGGGTCGGGGGTGAGCGCCGCGTAGAGCAGCGGGGCGAGCTCGGGGTCGACGTCGTGCAGGTCGACGTCGCCACGGCAGACCCGGGCGAGGACGGCCTCCATGCCGCCACGACCGAAGGGGGAGCGCCCGGTCGCGGCGAAGACGAGCGTCGCCGCCCACCCCCACCAGTCGGTCGCGGTCGTGACGTCACCCCCTTCGACCAGCTCGGGCGAGAGGTACCCGGGAGTGCCCATGACGAGGCCCGTCATGGTCATCCGGGAGCTCTCGACGACGTGCGCGATGCCGAAGTCGATGACGACCGGGTCGCCGTCGAGCAGGAGGACGTTGCCCGGCTTGAGGTCGCGGTGGATGACGCCGACCTCGTGGATGGCGCGCAGCGCCTCGGTCAGGCCTCGAGCGAGGCGCAGCAGGGCCTGGGCGTCGAGCGGACCCTCCTCGCGGACGTGCTGCTCCAGGCTCGGGCCGGGCACGTAGCGCGTGACGATGTACGGCTGGTCCGCCTCCAGGTCAGCGTCGAAGACCGGCGCGATGCGCTGGGAGCGGACCCGGGCGAGGGTGTCGACCTCGCGCCCGAGGCGGGCGCGGGCGTCCTCGTCGTGGGCGACGTGCGAGCGCAGGACCTTGACGGCGACCGCGCGCCCGCGCGCGTCGAGCGCGAGGTGCACGATGCCCATGCCGCCCTGCCCGAGCTGCTGCAGGACGCGGTAGGGGCCGATGGTGTCGTAGTGCGCCACCGCGACGTCTCCCCGGGGTTCCGGGGCGGGCTCGGGCCCGAGGCGCTGTGTCGTCATGGCACCCAGCGTAGAAGGCCGCGGGTGGGCGTCGTCGGAGCGTCGGCTGTGTGGCGCCTGTGCACCACCGGTCACTGCGTGATGTAGGCCTCGAGCTGGTCGCGCTCGGCGGACAGGTCACGGATGCGGTGCTTGACCACGTCGCCGATGCTCACGATGGCCACGAGCCGCCCGTCGCGCACGACCGGGACGTGGCGGATGCGACGCTCCGTCATCTGCGTCTCGAGATCGCTGATGTCGTCGTGCTCACCGCAGGTGTGCACCTCGTCGGTCATGATCGCGCTGACCGGCCCGTCGAGGATCTGCGTGCCGACGTCGTGCAGGCGCCGCACGACGTCACGCTCGGAGACGATCCCGTCGACGACCCCGTCGGCCGAGGAGACGACGACGGCGCCGATGTGGTGCTCGGCGAGGAGCCCGAGCAGCTCCGCGACCGTCGAGTCGGGCGGGACCGTGACGACGTCGGTGCCCTTGGTGCGCAACACGTCCGAGATCTTCATGTATCGACGGTAGTGCTCCGGACGCGTCGGTGGAAGGCCTGGCGGGTACATAGGGTGGACCCAACGACCCTCCGGAGGTAGCACCCGTGTCACGCCAGCGCACGTTCGACCTCGTCATCGCCGCCAACAGGCTCCCCGTCGACCGCGTCGTCGCCCCAGACGGCAGCAGCGAGTGGCACCGCTCCCCCGGTGGCCTCGTCACCGCCATGGACTCCGTCATGCGCGGCCGCGAGGGCGCGTGGGTGGGGTGGGCCGGCGAGACCGGCGAGGCACCCGCCCCCTTCGAGGAGTCGGGGATGTGGCTCCACCCGGTCCCGCTCTCGGAGGAGGAGCAGACCACCTACTACGAGGGCTTCAGCAACGACACCCTGTGGCCGATCTACCACGACGTCATCGTCCCCGCGCACTTCCACCGCGAGTGGTGGCAGGACTACGAGGTCGTCAACGCCCGGTTCGCCGACGCGGTCTGCGAGATTGCCGCGCCGGGGGCCAAGGTCTGGATCCACGACTACCAGCTGCAGCTGGTGCCGGCGATGGTGCGCGCCCGCCGGCCCGACGTGCGCATCGGCTGGTTCAACCACATCCCCTTCCCGCCCGTCGGGCTCTTCGCGCAGCTGCCGTGGCGCGCCAAGATCATCGAGGGGCTCCTCGGCGCGGACTACCTGGGCTTCCAGCGCCAGGCCGACGCGCAGAACTTCGTGCGGGCGGCGCGGCAGCTCGGTGGGTGCGCCACGAAGGGCGAGACGGTCACCGCCAAGGGCCCGGACGGTGGCGAGCGCGTGGTCCGGGCCTCCGCGGTGCCGATCAGCATCGACTACGCGGGGCTGGACGAGCTCGCCCGCAGCGAGCCGGTGCAGGAGCGGGCGCACGAGATCCGTGAGTCACTCGGCAACCCCGACATCGTCATGCTCGGCGTCGACCGGCTCGACTACACCAAGGGCATCCGGCACCGGCTCAAGGCCTACGAGGAGCTGCTCGACGAGGGCGTCTTCGTCCCGCCGGAGATCACCTTCGTCCAGGTCGCGACCCCGAGCCGCGAGCGCGTCGAGGCCTACAAGACGCTGCGCACCGAGATCGAGACGACGGTCGGGCGGATCAACGGCACGTACTCCGACCTCGGCGCACCGGCGGTGCACTACCTGCACCAGAGCTATCCGCGCGAGGAGATGGCCGCGCTCTTCCAGGTCGCCGACGTCATGCTCGTCACCCCGCTGCGCGACGGGATGAACCTCGTGGCCAAGGAGTACGTCACCTGCCGCCACGACGAGGGCGGCGCGCTCGTGCTCAGCGAGTTCACCGGCGCCTGGCACGAGCTGCACCAGGCCTTCGTGTGCAACCCGCACGACATCGAGGGCCTCAAGCAGACGATGGTCCGCGCCCTCGAGACCGACCCCAAGGAGAAGCGGCGCCTGATGCGGGCCCTGCGCCGCCGGGTCTGCGAGCACGACGTGCAGCGGTGGGCCGACCGGTTCCTCAGCAACCTCGAGAGCGCGCCGCAGCGTCCCGGCCGGTCGAAGGGGGCCTGACGTGCCCCTCCCGCAGGCGGTCACCGCTGCCCTGGCCGCGGTCGCGGCGGTGCCGCGCCTGCTCGTGGCGACCGACTTCGACGGGGTGCTCGCCCCCTTCGTCCTCGACCCGATGGACGCTCGGGCCCAGCCCGGCAGCATCGACGCCCTGACCGCCCTCGCCGCCGCCGCCGACACGTGGGCGGCCGTGGTCTCGGGGCGCGACCTGGCCACGCTCACCGCCCTCACCGGGTTGGAGAGGTCGGCGGTCGCCCGGATCGGCAGCCACGGCGCGGAGTCCAGCTCGGGCGGGGTGCTCCCGGAGGGCACCGATGCCGCCGTCGCCGCGCTGCGCGGCCACGTCACGGCGACCGTCGCGACCCGCGAGCCGCGGATCCGCCTGGAGCACAAGCCGACCGCCGTCGTCCTGCACACCCGCGGGCTGCCCGAGGAGGTCCTGCCGATCGCCGCAGCGATCGCCGAGGAGGCCGCCCGGCACGACGGGGTCACGCATCTCGCCGGCAAGGGCGTGCACGAGCTGAGCGTCCTGCGCGCCGACAAGGGCACCGCGCTGCGCGCGCTCGCCACCGAGCTCGGCGTCGACGCCACCGTCTACCTCGGCGACGACGTGACCGACGAGCACGCCTTCGCGGTCCTGACCGGGGACGACCTCGGCATCAAGGTCGGTCCGGGCGAGACCGCCGCCACGTTGCGCATCGAGGACTGCACGCTCGTGCCCGCCGTCCTCGCCGAGCTGGCCCGGCTGCGCGGCTGAGCGCTCCGCCCCCTTCGCCCCCGCCTCCTGCGCCACACTGGGGGGATCGACGGAGGGAGGCACCCGTGCCCCTGGACATCTCGGCGGCGCGCCCGGACCCCGCCCTGCTCGACCTGCCGTGGTCGGTCCCGCTCGAGGAGTGGCCGCAGGAGCGCCTGGCCGCGCTCCCGCGCGGCATCTCCCGGCACGTGGTGCGGTTCGTGCGACTCTCCGGCGGGGTCATCGCGGTGAAGGAGATCAAGGCCGAGCTCGCGCGCAACGAGTACCGGCTGCTCCGGCTGCTGCGCCGCCTCGACCTGCCGTGCGTCGAGCCGCTCGCGGTCGTCTCCGGGCGCACCGACGCGGAGGGGCACCCGCTCGACGCCTGCCTCATCACCCGGCACCTGCAGTTCTCCCTCCCCTACCGGGTGCTCTTCAGCCAGCACCTGCGCGAGGACACGGGCGTGCGCCTGGCCGACGCGCTCGCGGTGCTGCTCGTGCGACTGCACCTCGCGGGCTTCTTCTGGGGCGACGTCTCGCTGTCCAACACCCTCTTCCGGCGCGACGCGGGGGCCTTCACCGCCTACCTCGTCGACGCCGAGACCGGTGAGCTGCACGACTCGCTGAGCACCGGGCAGCGCGAGCACGACCTCGACCTCGCCCAGACCAACATCGCCGGCGAGCTCATGGACCTCGCCGCCGGCGGCTACCTGCCGGAGACGCTCGACCCGGTCGCGGTCGCTCACGACGTCATCGAGCGCTACCGCGGCCTGTGGGACGAGCTCACGGGCGACGAGTGGTTCGAGGCCGGCGACCGCTGGCGGGTCGACGAGCGCATCCGCCGGCTCAACCTGCTCGGCTTCGACGTCGACGAGCTGGAGATGTCGACCGACCTCGACGGCACCCACCTGCGCATCGAGCCCAAGGTCGTCGACGCCGGGCACCACTCGCGGCGGCTGCTGCGCCTCACCGGCCTCGACGTCGAGGAGAACCAGGCGCGGCGCCTGCTCAACGACCTCGACTCCTACCGGGCGGCCATGGACCGCCAGGGTGACGACGAGGCGCTCGTCGCGCACGAGTGGCTCGACCGCGTCTACGAGCCGACCGCACGACGCATCCCGCCGCAGCTGCGCGCCAAGCTGGAGCCGGCCGAGATCTTCCACGAGATCCTCGAGCACCGTTGGTACATGGCCGAACGCGTGGGGCACGATGTCCCCATCGAGGACGCCATCGCGGAGTACCTGCGGGACGTCCTGCCGAGCAAGCCCGACGAGCAGGCGGTGCTGGGGACGGACACCCAGCTGCTGCCCGTCGTCGACGACGAGAGGCAGACATGACGGATCCGACGCAGGGCACGCCGTACGGGGGCGCGCCGTACGGAGGTGCGCCGCAGCCGCCGACCGGGTCACCCCAGCCGCCGCCCTTCCCGCAGGGCCGCACCCCGGACCAGCCGGGATCGCTCGCCTGGGTGGAGCAGCGCTACGGCAGGTCGGCGACCTTCGCCGACCGGATCCTCCCCGGGATCATCGACGCCGCTCTCAGCTTCACCGCGGCCGTCATCCCGATGGTCATCGGCATCTCGCTCATCGTCGCCGGCATGCCCGACACCTACGACTGCGGCGGCTACTCCTCCAGCAGCTGCGAGGTCCCGGGCAGCGGCTCCGGCGCGCTCGTGGGCCTCGGCGTCCTCATGCTCCTGCTGAGCGTCCTCGCCGGCCTGGCGATGATCGCGTGGAACCGCGTGTGGCGCGTGACGAAGACGGGTCAGAGCATCGGCAAGAAGGTCACCGGCCTGAAGATCATCAACTCCGGGACGGGCGCCAACCCCGAGCTCGGCCCGGCGGCCCTGCGCGAGCTGGTCCACCAGTTCGCCGGCATCATCAGCTGGATCTGGATGCTCGTCGACGACGACGACCGCACCCTGGCCGACATCGTCGGCAAGACGCACGTCATCCACGCACCCAAGGCCTGAGCCCGGCCCCCGTGGCGCAGGGTGGGCCTGCTCAGGCCCCCCTGCGCAGCCGGGCGACCTCGTAGAGGGTGACGCCGGCGGCGATCCCGGCGTTGAGCGACTCGGTCGTGCTGACCATCGGGATCGAGACGATCTGGTCGCAGGTCTCGCGCACGAGCCGCGACAGGCCCTTGCCCTCGGAGCCCACGACGACGACGAGCGGCGAGGTCGCCAGCTCGAGGCCGGGCAGCTCGACGTCACCCTCCATGTCGAGGCCGATGACGAAGAACCCGGCCTTGCGGTAGTCCTCGAGCGCCCGCACGAGGTTGCTCGCCTGCGCCACCGGCACGCGAGCGGCGGCGCCGGCCGAGGTCTTCCACGCGGAGGCCGTCATGCCGGCGCTGCGCCGCTGCGGGACGACGACGCCGTGACCGCCGAAGGCGCCCACGGACCGCACGATGGCGCCGAGGTTGCGCGGGTCCGTGATGCCGTCGAGCGCGACGACGAGGGGGACGCCCGGCAGCTGCGAGTCGACGAAGTCCTGCGGGTGCGCGTACTCGTACGGCGGCACCTGGGCGGCGAGGCCCTGGTGGACCGCCCCGTCGGTGAGCCGGTCGAGCTCACCGCGCGGGGTCTCCATGATCGGGATGCCGGCCTCGGCCGCGATCGTCAGGGCCTCGCGGACCCGGTCGTCGCTGTCGATGCGGTTGGCGATGTACATCGTCGAGATCGGCACCTCGGTGCGCAGCGCCTCGACGACGGAGTTGCGGCCGGCGATCATCTCGGTCGAGCCGGACTTCTTGCGACCGCCGGAGGGGCGTGCCGGGCGCTTGTCCGCGGGCTTGTAGGCCTTGTGGTTGGGGCGCTCGTGGGCCTTGGGCGTGGGTCCCTTGCCCTCGAGGCCGCGGCGACGTTGCCCGCCGGACCCGACCTGCGGGCCCTTCTTGGACCCGGTGCGACGCACCGCTCCACGGCGTGAGCTGTTACCAGTCATCAGTGGTCCTTCCTGGCGAGGCTCCACCGCGCGCCGCGCGGGGTGTCCTCGATGGTGATGCCCGCGGCGACGAGTGCGTCGCGGATCTGGTCGGCGGTGTCGAAGTCGCGCGCGGCACGGGCCTTGGCGCGGGCCTCGACCTGCAGCTGCACGAGTGCGTCGAGGGCCACGGTGAGGTCGCCCTCGCGGCTGCCCCCGGCACCGCCCCACGTCGCCGACAGCGGGTTGATCCCGAGGACGTCGGTCATCGCGACGACCGTGGCGGCGATCTCGGCGGCCTCGTCCCGTCCCCCTTCGTCCAGCGCGGTGTTGCCGGCCCGCACGGTCTCGTGGATGACCGCGAGTGCCCCCGCGACGCCGAGGTCGTCGTCCATCGACGCGGCGAACTCGGCCGGCAGCTCGACGGCCGGGTCGGCCTCGAGCACCGACTGGCCGGGCAGCGCCCGGCGCAGGAAGCCCTCGATCCGCTCGACGGCGGCTCCGGCCTCCTCGAGGGAACCCGGGTGGTACTCGATCATCGAGCGGTAGTGCGCGGCGGTGAGGAAGTAGCGCACGGTGAGCGGGTCGTGCTCCTGCACCAGGTGCTGGACCTCGAGGGCGTTGCCGAGGGACTTGCCCATCTTCTCGCCCCTGACCGTCACCCAGCCGTTGTGCAGCCAGTAGCCGGCGAAGCCGAGCCCGGCGGCGCGCGACTGGGCCTGCTCGTTCTCGTGGTGCGGGAAGCGCAGGTCGATGCCGCCACCGTGGATGTCGAAGGTGTCGCCGAGGTACTTGCGAGCCATGGCGGAGCACTCGAGGTGCCAGCCGGGGCGGCCGGGGCCGTAGGGGGTGGGCCACGTGGCGGTCCCGGGCTCGTCGTCCTTGCGGCCCTTCCACAGGGCGAAGTCGCGCGGGTCGCGCTTGCCGCGCGGGTCGGCATCGTCGGCGGCGACCATGTCGTCGAGGCCCTGGTTGGACAGCTCGCCGTAGTCGGCCCAGCTCTTGACGTCGAAGTAGACGTCCCCGCTGCCGTCGGCCGCCGGGTAGGCGTGCCCGCGCTCGACGAGGGTGTCGACGAGCTGGACCATCTCGGGGATGTGGCCGGTGGCGCGCGGCTCGTACGTCGGCGGCAGCACACCGAGCAGCTCGAGGGCCTGCGTCGTGTAGCGCTCGTTGCGGTAGCTGAGCGCCCACCACTCCTCGCCGGACTCGGCCGCCTTGCGCAGGATCTTGTCGTCGATGTCGGTGACATTGCGCACGAGCGTCACGTCGTAGCCGTGACCGCGCACGAGCCAGCGCCGCAGCACGTCGAAGGAGACGGCGAAGCGCAGGTGGCCGATGTGCGGCGCGCCCTGCGTCGTGAGACCGCAGATGTACATCCCCACCCGACCGGGGGTCACGGGGACGAAGTCGCGCTGGGTGCGCGTGGCGGTGTCGAAGAGCTGCAGGGTCACGGGCCCAAGGTTAACCGCCACGCGCCGCCGCGCCGACGGCTCAGTGCCCGCGGTCGAGCCACTCCTGCACGTGCGGTGCCTCCGCGCCGATCGTCGTGTCGTCCCCGTGGCCGGTGTGGACGACGGTGGCCGGGGGCAGGACGAGCAGCTCCTCGCGGATCGACTCGACGATCGTCGGGAAGTCGGAGAACGAGCGGCCGGTCGCGCCGGGACCCCCCTGGAAGAGGGTGTCCCCGGAGAAGAGGACCCCGAGACCGGGGGCGTGCAGGCAGCAGGCACCGGGCGCGTGGCCCGGCGTGTGCAGCACGGTGAGCTCGGTGCCGGCGACGGTGATGACCTGACCGTGGGCGAGTGCGCCGTCGGGGGCCCGGTCGGGGTAGGTCATCTCCCACAGCGGCGCCTCGTCGGGGTGCAGCCAGATCGGGGCGCCCTTGGCATCCGCGACCTCGGCCGCCGCGTTGACGTGGTCGTTGTGGGCGTGGGTGCTCACGACGGCCACGAGCGTCCGGTCGCCGATCGCCTCGAGGATCGGGGCGGCCTCGTGGCCGGCGTCGATGACGATGCACTCCGCGTCGTCGCCGACGACCCACACGTTGTTGTCGACCTCCCAGGACCCGCCGTCGAGCTCGAAGGTGCCCGAGGTGACGACCTTGTCGATGCGCGCCGTCACAGGACCACGACCGATCGCAGCACGTCACCGGAGTGCATCTTGTCGAAGGCGGACTCGATGTCGCCCAGCCCGATCCGCTCGGTGACGAAGGCGTCGAGGTCGAAGCGGCCCTGGCGGTAGAGGTCGACGAGCATCGGGAAGTCGCGGCTCGGCAGGCAGTCGCCGTACCAGCTGGACCTCAGCGAGCCGCCGCGACCGAAGATCTCGATCATCGGAAGGGTGACCTCCTTGTCGGGGGTCGGCACGCCGACGAGCACGAGGCGCCCGGCGAGATCTCGGGCGTAGAAGGCCTGCTCGTAGGTCTGCGGCAGGCCGACCGCCTCGACGACGACGTCCGCGCCGAAGCCACCGGTGAGCTCGCGGACCCGCTCGACGGTGTCCTCGGTGCTCGCGTCGACGGTGTGCGTGGCGCCGAAGCCCTTGGCGATCTCGAGCTTGCGGGGGTCGGTGTCGACGGCGATGATCGTCGTCGCGCCGGCGACCTGCGCGCCCGCGATGGCCGCGTTGCCGACGCCGCCGCAGCCGATGACGGCGATCGACTCGCCGCGGGTGACCTCGCCGGTGTTGACCGCCGCGCCGAAGCCGGCCATGACGCCGCAGCCGAGCAGGCCCACGGCGGCCGCGTCGGCCTCGCCGTCGACCTTGGTGCACTGGCCGGCGGCGACGAGGGTCTTCTCCGCGAAGGCGCCGATCCCGAGGGCCGGGGTGAGCTCCTCGCCGGTCTCGGCGATGGTCATCCGCTGCGTGGCGTTGTGGGTGTCGAAGCAGTACTGGGGCTTGCCCTTGAGGCAGGCGCGGCACTGGCCGCACACGGCGCGCCAGTTGAGGATGACGAAGTCGCCCGGCGCGACGTCGGTGACACCCTCGCCGACGGCCTCGACGACGCCGGCCGCCTCGTGGCCGAGGAGGAAGGGGAACTCGTCGTTGATCCCGCCCTCGCGGTAGTGCAGGTCGGTGTGGCACACCCCGCAGGAGTGCACCTGGACGACGGCCTCGCCGGGTCCGGGGTCGGGGACGACGATGTCGACGAGCTCGACGTCGGCTCCCTTCGAGCGGGCGATGACTGCCTTGACGGTCTGCGGCACGGCGCGACTCCCTTCGCTGGTGGGCCGGGTGGCCCGATCACTGCCCCCATTGTGGCCCACGGGCGAAGGGGACGACAGCCGCGGGTCCGGGGTGGCCGCGGATCCGCCTGCGGCGGCGGGCGAGCGGCGTCTTGCCGCCGAGGCAAGTCACCTACTCTGGGTGCCATGCCTCGGCCGATCTTCGACCCGGTGGTGCACCAGCCGCACCGGCTGCAGATCTGTGCCCTGCTGGCGCCGACGCGGGGCCTGCCCTTCGCCGAGGTCCGCGACGAGATCGGCCTGTCGGACTCCGCGCTGAGCAAGCACCTGCGCAGCCTCGAGGCCGAGGGCTACGTCACGGTGGGGCGGGAGCTGACGGACGGTCGGCGCACGACGCGAGTGACCCTCACTCCCGCCGGCCGCGAGGCCCTGTGCGGTCACGTCTCCGAGCTGCAGCGGCTCGCCCGGCTCGCGTCGCCGCGGCCCCGCGTCAGGACGGCCTGACGCACCCCGCGCCCGGCGGCGACATAGGGTGGCGCGCATGGGCCTCGACCACCAGTTCACCTACCTGCTGACGCAGCTCGGCTGGTCGCTCCCGGCCATGATCACCGTCGCCGTGATCGGCGTGATCGCCCTGGTGCGCCGCGACGCCGGTCTCTGGTGGAAGCTCGTCGTCGGCGGTGCCGCCGTGCTCGTGATGGGGCAGCTCATGAGCGCCTTCGGCACCTTCCTCATCATGCAGCTCGACCGCGGCTACCAGTTCCACTGGCTCGTGTCGGCCCCGGCCCTGCTGCTGAACGTGGTCGGGCTCGGCCTCCTCGGCGCGGGGGCCGTCACCGGGCGGCGAGCGCCGACGACCACCCGATGAGCCTCCTCGTCATCCAGCACCAGGAGACCTGCCCACCGGCACTCGTCGGGACCTGGCTCACCGAGGCCGGCGTCGAGCTCGACGTCCGGCGCCCCTACGTCGGCGACGCGCTGCCGAGTGACCTCGAGCAGCACGACGGCCTGCTCGTCCTCGGGGGCGAGATGGGCTGCCGCGACGACGACGTGGCCCCGTGGCTGCCGACCGTGCGCGAGCTGATCCGCACGGCCGCGGAGCGGGCGACCCCGACCATGGGCATCTGCCTCGGGCACCAGCTCGCGGCCGTCGCGCTCGGCGGCGACGTCGCGCGCAACCCGCGCGGCCGCACGATCGGCGTGTGCACCGTGAGCGACACCGGGCACCTCGCGGGCGACCCGGTCCTCGGCAGCACGACCGGTGCCCCCGTCGCGCAGTGGAACGACGACATCGTCACGGCCCTGCCCGAGGGGGCGGTCGCCCTCGCCGCCAACGAGCACGGCGACCTGCTCCTCGCCCGTCTCGCACCGACCGTCTGGGGCGTGCAGGGGCACCCCGAGGCCGACCTCCCCGTCGTCGCCCGCTGGGCGGCCAAGGAGCCCGACACCCCGGCCGTGTCCGGCACCGACGTGCCCACCGCGCTGGCCGAGGTCGAGCAGGCGCGGCCGCGCGTGGCCGAGGCCTGGCGTCCCGTCGTCCGGGCCTTCGTCCGCGAGCTCGCCGACCGCCGCAGGACCTGAGTCCTCCCCTTCGCCCTCAGGCGGGGACGACGAGCGCGGTCGCGACCGCGGCCGCCCCCTCGCCCCGACCCGTCAGGCCGAGCCCGTCGGTCGTCGTGCCGCTGACGCTCACCGGCGCGCCGCAGGCCGCCGACATGGCCTCCTGGGCCTCCTCACGGCGGGTGCCGATCTTGGGCCGGTTGCCGATGACCTGCACGGCGATGTTGCCGATCTCGTAGCCCGCTGCCCGCACGAGCCGGGCCGCCTCCGCGAGCAGCCTTGCGCCCGAAGCGCCCTCGAGCTCGGGGCGCCCGGTCCCGAAGTGCGTGCCGAGGTCGCCGATCCCGGCCGCGGAGAAGAGCGCGTCGCACGCGGCGTGGCAGGCGACGTCCGCGTCGGAGTGGCCCTCGAGCCCGACCTCGCCGGGCCACAGCAGACCGGCGACCCAGAGCTGGCGCCCCGACTCGGGGGCCGCGAGGGCGTGGACGTCGACGCCGATCCCGGTCCGTGGCAGCCGACCGACGCCGTCGATGTGGTGCTTCGCAGTCATGACGGCAGTGTCGCAGCCGCAGGGATCAACGCGTCGCGACCGGGCGTTGCACGAGCGTGGAGACCCTCGACTCGCTCGTCATCGGCGCCGGCCAGGGCGGTCTGTCCGCGTCCTTCCACCTGCGCCGTCTCGGCATCGACCACGTCGTCCTGGACGGCAACGAGCGGGCGGGCGGCGCGTGGCAGCACCGCTGGGACTCGCTGTCGATGGACGACGTGCACGGGGTCGCCGACCTGCCCGACGCCCCTGCCCCGGGCGGCTCCGCCGACCGGGCCAACGAGGTCATCGCGCGGTGGTTCGACGAGTACGAGCAGACCCACGACCTGCCCGTCCTGCGGTCCGTCCGCGTCGACCGGGTCACCGACGAGGACGGCCTGCTCGTCGTCCACGCGGGCGCGCGGACCTGGACCACGCGGACGCTCGTCAACGCGACGGGGACGTGGACGCACCCCTTCGTGCCGACGTACCCGGGCCAGCGGGACTTCGCCGGGGAGCAGTGGCACACGGTCGCCTACCCGGGCGCCGAGCACTTCCGCGGCATGCAGGTCGTCGTCGTCGGTGGCGGCGCCTCGGCCGTGCAGTTCATCGGCGAGATCGCACCGATCGCCGAGGTCACCTGGGTGACGCGGCGCGAGCCGGTGTGGAACCCGCAGTTCTCCGGCCGGGACGCCGTCGAGCTCGTCGAGCGCCGAGTGCGCGAAGGGAGGCCCCCCGCCAGCGTCGTGTCCGTCACGGGCCTGGCGCTGCGCCCCCAGGAGATGACCGCGGCACGCACCGGCGTCTACGGGCGGCGTCGACCGATGTTCGAGCGGGTCGAGCGTGACGGGGTGCGTTGGGCGGACGGGAGCTTCGCCGCCGCCGACGCGATCCTGTGGGCCACGGGGTTCCGCCCCGCGATCCGGCACCTCGCCCCCCTTCGCCTGCGCAGCGCCGCGGGCGGCATCGCCCTGCTGCCCGGCAGCCGGGACGTGCAGACCTCCGTCACGAGCGCGGTCGACCCCCGCGTGCAGCTCGTGGGCTACGGGCCGTCGGCGAGCACGATCGGCGGCAACCGCGCCGGCCGCGCCGCGGCTCTCGCCGTGCGGCGCCAGCTCTCCGCCGCCCCACCAGCGGACCTGCGCACCTGAACCCTGCATTCCCCTAGGGCAATGCACGCCTGAACCTGCATTCCCCTAGGGCAATGCAGGAAGGGGGGAGGACGGACTCAGCCGGACGCGGCCAGGAGGCGCTCGGCGCGGGCGAGGTCCTCGGGGGTCGTGATCTTGAGCGCGCGGGGGTCGCCCTCGACGACGACCACGTCGTGGCCGAGGGCCTCGACGAGGGCCGCGTCATCGGTGGCGAGGACTCCGGCGGCGTGGGCGGCGGCGAGGACCGCGCGGTCGAAGCCCTGGGGGGTCTGCACGGCGCGCAGGCTCTCGCGCACCGGCGTCGACGTGATGACCCCCCGCTCGTCGACGACCTTGATGGTGTCGACGACCGGCAGCCCGGGGATCGCGCCGGCAGCACCTGTCGCGACCGCGGCGACGACCCGGTCGAAGACCGCGACGGGCGTGAGGCACCGGGCGGCGTCGTGCACGAGGACCATCGTCACCCGCTCGGAGAGCGCGTCGAGCCCGCGGGCGACGGACTCGGTCCGCTCGGCGCCACCGGCGACCACGGCCACCCCGACGTCCTGCGCGGGGACCCGCTCGACGATCTGGCGGGCGGGTGCGAGCTGCGCCTGCGGCACGACGAGGACGACCTCGGCGGGTCCGGCGGCGAGCACCCCTCGGAGGGCGTGCTCGAGGATGGTCGCGCCGGCGAGCTCGACGAAGGCCTTGGGCCGGTCGGCCCCGAGGCGGGTCCCCGAGCCGGCCGCGACGACGACGACGCCCACACCGGGAGCGGTGCGGGCGTCGTCGGTCAGGTGTGTGCTCAGGAAGCCAGGACCTCGTCGAGGATGACCTCGGCCTTGTCCTCGTCCGTCTTCTCGGCGAGCGCGAGCTCGGAGACGAGGATCTGGCGCGCCTTGGCCAGCATCCGCTTCTCACCGGCGGACAGGCCCCGGTCCTTCTCACGGCGCCACAGGTCGCGGACGACCTCGGCCACCTTGATGACGTCACCGGAGGCCAGCTTCTCGAGGTTCGCCTTGTAGCGACGGGACCAGTTCGTCGGCTCCTCGGCGTGCGGCGTGCGCAGCACCTCGAAGACGCGGTCCAAGCCCTCCTTGCCCACGACGTCGCGGACACCCACGAGGTCGCAGTTCTCGGCGGGCACCTCGATGGTCAGGTCACCCTGGGCCACCTTGAGCTTGAGGTACTGCTTGTCCTCACCCTTGATCGTTCGGATCTTGATCTCTTCGATCAGAGCAGCCCCGTGGTGGGGGTACACGACCGTCTCGCCGACCTTGAAAACCATGTGGAGATTTCCCCTTTCGCGACCTCCAGAATATCACGGCGTGTCGTGGGTCGCACCGGCGCTCACGGCACCACAATGGCCCTCCGCGCCCGCGCACCTCCGCGCCTAGGGGCCGGGCAGGCGAGGGCGCGCGTGGGGTGTGCCGCACCGGTACCCACCTCCGAGGACGCCCCCGCTAGGCTGTGCCCCGTGAAGCGCAACCTCGTCACCCGCAGCCGCGCCGTCCTCGTGGCCCTCGCCCTCGCGGCCGGCACTGCCGGCTGCTCGGTCAACTCCCCGTTCCAGACGGCCGAGACCATGTCCTTGGGCGACGGCGTCCCCGTCGACCTCGAGAGCGCCCAGGTGCGCAACCTCGCCCTCGTCAGCGGGGGCCAGGGCGGCGAGGCCACGGTCACCGGCACCGTGGAGAACACCTCCGGCAAGCCGCTCACCTTCTCCCTCAGCGTCGGCGGCGCCTCGGTCAGGACCCGCATCGCCGCGCACCAGACGGTCTCGCTCAGCGAGGACAAGCACCTCACGCTCGACAAGGTCGACGCCGGCCCCGGCGACATGACCGACGCGGAGGTCTCCGACGGCTCCGAGACCACGCCGGTGAGCGTCCCCGTCCTCGACCCGGCCGGCTACTACGAGGACTACGCTCCCGAGGGCTGGACCCCGACCCCCGGTCCGACGAAGGCCGACGACGGCGAGTCCGAGGGCCACTGACCCACGGGCGAGCGACCCGCTCGGCACCCCGCACCGGAGGCCGGTACCCGCGACGGGTACCGGCCTCCGGTGCGTCAGGACGAAGGGGGGAACCCTCAGCCCTCGAACTTGTAGCCCAGGCCGCGCACGGTGACGATGTGGACCGGCTTGGCCGGGTCCGGCTCGATCTTGGCGCGCAGCCGCTTGATGTGGACGTCGAGGGTCTTGGTGTCGCCGACGTAGTCGCTGCCCCACACCCGATCGATGATCTGCACGCGGGTGAGCACCCGGCCCACGTTGCGCAGGAGCATCTCGAGCAGCTCGAACTCCTTGAGCGGCAGCTGCACCTGGGTGCCGTTGACGGAGACGACGTGACGGTCGATGTCCATGCGCACCGGGCCGCCCTCGATCGTCGCGGGCAGCAGCTCCTCGGGCTCGCTGTTGCGACGCAGCACCGCCTTGACGCGCGCGAGCAGCTCACGCGAGCTGTAGGGCTTGGTGACGTAGTCGTCGGCACCGATCTCGAGCCCGACGACCTTGTCGATCTCGCCGTCCTTGGCGGTCAGCATGATCACCGGGACGTTGGACCGCTGCCGGATGGCCCGGCACACGTCGATGCCGGACAGCCCGGGGAGCATGAGGTCCAGGAGCACGAGGTCGGCACCGTCCGCGTCGAAGGCCGAGATCGCGTCGGGCCCGGTCTCGGCGACCTCGACGTCGTATCCCTCCTTGTCGAGCAGATAGGACAGGGGGTCCGAGAAGGACACCTCGTCCTCGACCACGAGGATGCGTGTCATCAGCGGCTCTCCTTCATTCAGGGGGTGGTGGGTGAGGGGGTGACGGGAGGCGCGGGGCGCTCGACCTCGAGGGTCTCCGGCGCGACGGGCAGGCGGATGGTGAAGGTCGAGCCGTGCGCGCCGTCGCTCCACACCTGGATGTCGCCGCCGTGGTTGGCGCAGATGTGCTTGACGATCGACAGCCCCAGCCCGGTCCCCCCGGTAGCGCGTGACCGGGCGGCGTCCATCCGGTAGAAGCGCTCGAAGATCCGCGTCTGCTCGTGCTCGGGGATCCCGGGCCCCTGGTCGGTCACGGCGATCTCCACGGTGTCGCCCTGCAGGCGGGCGCCGACGCCGACCGCCGTCCCGGGGTCGGAGTAGGAGATCGCATTGCCGACGAGGTTGCGCACGGCCGTGATGAGCATGTCCTCGTCGCCCCGGACGTAGAGCTCCTCGGAGACCTTGTCGGTCAGGGTGATGTCCTTGGCCTCGGCCTCGATGCGCAGGTGCTCCAGTGCGAGGGCCACGACGTCCTCGACGTCGACGAGCTGCGGGTCCTGCAGGACAGGGGTGCCCTGGAGCCGCGAGAGCTCGACGATCTCCTTGATCAGGCTCGACAGGCGGGTGGCCTCGCCCTGCATCCGCCGGGCGAAGCGGTCGACGGCCTCGGGGTCGTCCTTGGCGTCCATGACGGCCTCGGCGAGCAGCGAGATGCCACCGACGGGGGTCTTGAGCTCGTGGCTGACGTTGGCGACGAAGTCGCGCCGGGTCTCCTCGAGCCGGCGGCCCTGGGTCTGGTCGTCGACGAGGAGCAGCAGGTGGTCGGCGCCGAGCGGGGCCACGCGGGCCGAGACGTAGACGACGGAGCTCAGGCCCGGGCGGGCGATCTCCAGCTGGGCGTCACGGATCACGTCGTCGCGCGCGACCTGCTCGACCATGGTGGAGATCGCCGGATGGGCCAGACGACCGTTGCGGACGAGGCCGTAGCTGACTGCCGCGGGTGAGTTGGTGACGACCCGCCCGGTCCGGTCGAGCACGACCCCGGACGAGCGCAGCACGGCGAGGACGTCGCCGACGCCCCGCGGCACCTCCGGCTCCGGCTCCGGTGGCACAGCGCGCTCGCGATCGCTGAAGTCGATCGCCGCCCAGACGAGGAAGCCGATGAGCAGGCCGGCGATGCCACCGAGAATTGCCGCTGTCGTTGGCTCCACGTCACCGAGGGTACTTCTCCGGTGGGGCATGCTGGGACCGGGTGGCCGGGCACCGCACGGTCCTCCGCGGAGTTCACCTGCTCGCCCGACGACGTTCACCCGGACGAGGTCTCATGGGGCCGGGACACCCCTCTTCCACCACCGATCACAGGAGCTGCCGATGCGTCAGGTCTTCCACGACGAGCTGGAGCAGGTCGCCGCCGACCTCGTCGAGCTCGCCCACCTCGTCGCGGGCGCCATCCGCCAGTCGACGGCCGCCCTCCTCGACGCCGACGTGCAGGTCGCCGACGCGGTGATCGCCGCGGACCAGGAGATCGACCGGCGTCGCAACGAGCTCGACCAGCGGTCGATCGACCTGCTCGCGCGCCAGGCCCCCGTCGCGAGCGACCTGCGCACGGTCGTCGCCTCGATGCGCATCTCCGGCGACCTCGAGCGCATGGGCGACCTCGCCCGCCACGTCGCGCAGGTGGTGCGCCTGCGCTATCCCGAGAACGCGATCCCGGACGAGGTGCGCGAGTCCTTCGCGAGCATGGGACGCGCCGCGGAGGAGATCGTCGCACGTGCCGCCGACACCATCCGCACCCAGGACGCCTACGGTGCCCGCGCCATCGAGCAGATCGACGACCGCCTCGACGAGCTGCACCGCGACATGTTCACCCAGCTGGCCGAGGGCACCTGGCAGCACGGCACGACGCGGGCCGTCGACGCCGCGCTGCTCAGCCGCTACTACGAGCGCTTCGGCGACCACGCCGTGACGATCGCCCGTCGGGTCGGCTTCCTCGTCACCGGTGAGTTCCACCCTTCCGACGACGCCCTCGACGTCGACGACGGCGTCTGAGCCGAGCGCCCACGGCCCCGCGCCCGAGACGGGGTCCCGACCGGGTCTCGCTACTTGCCCTGGTTGGCGACGGCGGCGGCCTCGGCGGCCGCGGCCTCCGGGTCGAGGTACTCGGCCGGACGCGTCGGCATGAAGTCCTCGCCGAGGTCGTAGACGAGCGGCATGCCGGTCGGGATGTTGAGCCCGGCGATGTCCTCGTCGCTGATGCCGTCGAGGTGCTTGACGAGAGCGCGCAGCGAGTTGCCGTGCGCGGTGACCAGGACGGTGCGGCCGGTGGCGAGGTCCTCGCGGATCGGACCCTCCCAGTACGGCATGAGGCGCTCGATGACGTCCTTGAGGCACTCGGTGCGCGGCACCTCCAGGCCCGCGTAGCGCGGGTCGTCCGTCTGCGCGAACTCGTTGTCGACGTCGATGGCCGGCGGCGGGGTGTCGAAGCTGCGCCGCCAGAGCATGAACTGCTCCTCGCCGTACTTCTCCCGCGTCGCGGCCTTGTCGAGCCCCTGCAGCGCACCGTAGTGGCGCTCGTTGAGCCGCCAGTCGCGCCGCACCGGGATCCAGTGGCGGTCGGCGGCGTCGAGGGCGAGGTTGGCGGTGGTGATGGCCCGGCGCAGGACGGAGGTGTGCACGACGTCGGGGAGGATGCCCGCCTCCTTCATCAGCTCGCCGCCGCGCACCGCCTCGGCGCGTCCCCGGTCGATGAGGTCGACGTCGACCCATCCGGTGAAGAGGTTCTTCTCGTTCCAGTCGGAACGGCCGTGGCGCAGCAGGATCAGAGTCGACATGGGCACAGCGTATCGACGCCCGTCAGGCCTCGGCGGGGCCGTCCGTGCGCTCGAGCACGGCCCGGAATGCCTCGAGGTTGCGCAGCGACTCGCCGCGCGAGACGCGCCAGTCCCACTCCTTCTGCATCGAGGACCGGAACCCGAGGAGCAGCAGCTCGTTGAAGGGTGCGTCGGCCGCCTCGAGCACCACCCCGAGCACCTGGTCGACGAGCTCGTCGGTCACCGCGCGAAGGGGGATCCGCCCGCCGACGTAGACGTCACCGGAGGCATCGATGGAGTACGCGAGGAGGGGCATGCGCAGGTTGCGGCGCAGGAGGTAGCGGTAGAACTCCTCGTGGTTCTCGTCCGCGTTGCGGATGACGAAGGCCGAGACCGACAGCGCGTTGTCGCCGACGACGAGGGAGACGACGGTCTTGAGCTTCTTGTCCCCCGGCAGGGTGACGACGAGCTCGCCGTCGCGGGCACCCCCTTCGTGCTCGAGGTCGGCGTCGGTCACGACTCGGGTGACGACCGCCAGGGCCTGCTCACGATCGGACGTGGTCATCGGGAGACCTCCAGGGTGGTCGCGGACGTGCGCTCGGCGACGGCGTCGCCGTAGACGTCGAGCAGCCGGTCGACGGTGCTCGACCAGCCGAAGGCCTCGGCGTGCCGGCGCGCGCGCGAGCGCAGGTCCGCGGCCCGCTCGGGGTCCTCGAGGACGGCGAGGAGCTCGTCGGCCCAGCGGCGCGGGTCGTGCCCCGGCACGAGGACGCCCGCGTCGCCGACGGCGGTGGGCAGGCCACCCACCTCGGCCGCGAGGACCACCGCGCCGGAGGCCAGCGCCTCGATGGCGACGAGGCCGAAGGACTCGGTGTACGAGGGGACGGTGACGACGTCCGCGGCGCGGTACCAGTCGGCCAGCTCGGTGCGGGTCGACGGCGGCGCGAGGTGGAGCACGTCGGAGACGCCGAGCTCCTCACCGAGCAGCCGCAGGCGGTCCGGGGCCGCGAGCCCGCGGCCGGAGGCGCCGCCGAGCACGGCGACGACGAGGCGATCGCGCAGGCCGGGACGGCGCTCGAGCAGCTCGGCGGCCGCCCGCACGAGCACGTCCGGTGCCTTGAGTGGCTGGATGCGCCCGACGAAGAGCAGGACGACCGCGTCGCGGGCGATGCCGACCCGCTCACGGGCGGCGTCCCGGTCACCCGGCGTGAAGATGTCGAGGTCGACGCCCGGCGGCACGACGACGACCTTCGCCGGGTCCGCGTCGTAGTACTCGACGAGCTCGCTCGCCTCCCGCTCGGTGTTGGCCAGGAGCCGGTCGGCGATGTCGACGACCTGCGACTCGCCGACCTCGCGCCCGGCCGGCTCGGGGACGTCGTCCTCGGCCAGCTGGCGGTTCTTCACCCGGGCCATCGTGTGCATCGTGTGCACGAGCGGGACCTGCCACCGCTCGGCGACGAGCCACCCGACCTGCCCCGAGAGCCAGTAGTGCGAGTGCGCGACGTCGTAGTGGCCCGCGGGCACCATGGCGATCTCACGCATGATCCCGGCGGCGAAGGCGCACAGCTGCCCGGGCAGGTCCTCCTTGACCAGGCCCTCGTAGGGCCCGGCGTCGACGTGGCGCACGGTGACCCCGGGGAACATCTCGACCTCTTCGGGCAGGTCCGCCGCGGTGCGCCGGGTGAAGATGACGACCTCGACCCCGCGCCTCGCCAGCTCGCGGGCGGCCTCGACGACGTAGACGTTGAGGCCGCCGGCGTCACCCGTACCCGGCTGCGCCAGCGGCGAGGTGTGCACGCTGATCATCGCGACCCGGCGGACCTCCCGGCCGCTCGTGTGCTCACTCACTCTCGATCACCCTTCGGTAGCTCGTCACGGACAGCGTCGCCGACGGGGACCACGCGTGCAGGTCGGTGTGGCCCATCCGACGCAGGTCGACACCCCGGTGCGACCCCTCGGGACCGATGCCGACCAGGGTCCCGAGCTCGGTGCGGTACGCATCGCGCACGGGTGCCGGCCCGTCCCCGACCCACCACGCGCGCTTGCGGAGCGGCTGCTCCGGCAGGCCCGGCTGGCGGCCGACCGTGCCGAGCTCCTGGGCGGAGTGCACGACGACGGCGTCGGCCCCCTTCGCCGTGACCTCGAGGGTGAGGTACGAGCCGACGTACCGGACGGTGACGGTCGCGGGCAGCTCGCGGTCGTCGCCGGTGAGCCGGCCCGACCACGTGGCCTCCCCCGGCTGGATCGACAGGCGATCGATCTCGAGGTTGCTCAGCGCGTGCGAGATCTCCTCGTGGCGCTCCGTGCCGCCGCCCTCGACCTCGCCCTGCAGCGCGGAGACCGGCGAGCCGCCGCGCACCGTGCGGAAGAGCAGGCTGCCGCGGTTGGTCAGGCGCAACCCGCTCCCGTCGAGCTGGACCGCGCGCCCCTCGCCGAGGGTGACGACCCCGCTCGCCTCGGGCGCCACGACGAGCAGCCCGGGCTGCACCGGACGGACCCCCGAGTCACGGCCGAGGGCGGGCGGGACCCAGATGCTCAGGGCCAGCAGGAGGGCACCGCTCAGGGAGAGGAGCAGGGCCACCATGCTCCAGCTCACCCTCCGGTCCGCGTGCCACACCCCATCACCCTAGTTCGGCGCGGCGCCTACGCTGCCGACGTGCCCACCCAGCGCCCCCTCGGCAACATCACGCGCGGCACGACCAACCCCAACCGGTTGCGTCGGTGCGACCGCTGGCTGCTCGCGACCCACCGCGACCGCCTGATGAAGGGGGGACCTCCACACCTCGTCGACCTCGGCCACGGCGCGAGCGGCGTGACGACCGTCGAGTGGGCGGACCGGCTGGCCCCGGTGCGGCCGGACCTGCACGTCACCGGCCTGGAGATCGACCCGGAGCGGGTCGCCGCGGCCCAGGCGTGGGCGCGGTCGGGGGTGGACTTCGCACTCGGCGGCTTCGAGGTGCCGCTGCCCGGGGACGCCGACGCGCGGGTGGTGCGCGCCTTCAACGTGCTGCGCCAGTACGACGAGACCGAGGTCGAGGGACCCTGGCGCACGATGATCGACCGGCTCGACCCGCTCGGGATCCTCGTCGAGGGCACGTGCGACGAGCTGGGGCGCCTCGGCAGCTGGATCACGCTCGACGCGACCGGTCCGCTCACCCTGACCCTCTCGTGGCGGCTGCGCGACCTCGACGCGCAGCGCCTGCCCTCCGTCGTCGCCGAGCGGCTGCCCAAGGCGCTCATCCACCGCAACATCCCGGGCGAGCCGGTGCACGACCTGCTCCGGCTGCTCGACGACGCGTGGCGGCGGGCCTCCCCCTTCGCCCCCTACGGCGCGCGGCAGCAGGCCGTGGCCGCCTGCACGGAGGTCGCGGAGCGGGTGGCGGTCCTCGGCGGCCCGGCGCGCTGGCGCCTCGGCGAGCTGACCCTCCCGTGGGCGGTCGTCGCCCCGCGGAGCGGTCCGCTGGCTCAGCGCTGGTAGTCGTCCTCGAGGCGCTCGATGTCGTCCTCGTCGAACTCGCCGTACCCGATCTCCAGGACCCGGGCGGGCCGGTCGGTGGTGTTGCCCATGCGGTGCCTGGCCCCCACAGGGACCCAGATCTGCTCCCCCGGCTGGGCGCTCCACGAGTCCTCGCCGACGGTGACGTCGATGGGACCGTCGAGGACCTGCCAGAACTCGGCCCGGCGCTCGTGCGTCTGCAGCGACAGCCGGTGGCCGGGGTCGACCGTGATGACCTTGACCGTCGACGGCTCGTTGCAGGTGAACTGCTGGAAGCCACCCCACGGGCGCTCCGAGACGAACATGCCCTCTCGAGGGTCCGGCAGATGGCTCACGTATTCCCCTTGGCTGGTGGTGCGGTGCACGGTCGTGTGCCCGGTCATTGTGCCCGACTCAGCGACGCCGACCCATGACCTCGTCGATGGCGGGGCGCACGTCCGCGAGGTAGACGCCGGCGATGACGATGCCGATGATCGCGAGGATGCCGATGCCCCCGAGGGCCGCGAGGCCCATGAGCGTCGCGATCGCGAGCGCGACGACCCAGAAGACCTTGGTCTGCTTGCTGGTCGCGACGAAGGCGTCCGGGCGCTGGCGCACCGCGTGCACGAGGGCGAAGACCTCCGCGCACAGCGCGAGCAGTCCGAGTACCAGGACGATCCATCCCTGGATCTGGCCGAAGATGTCCACCGCCACAGACTAGGCGGGCACGTCCAGGACGATGGTCACCGGACCGTCCCCGTGGACGTCGAGCGCCATCTGCGCGCCGAACCGGCCCGTCGCCACCTCGATCCCCCGCTCCCGCAGGCCGGCGACGACGGCCTCGACGACCGGCTCCGCGACGGACCGGGGGGCGGCGGCGTTCCAGGAGGGGCGGCGCCCCTTGCGCACGTCGGCGTGGAGGGTGAACTGGCTGACGACGAGCACCGCTGCGCCGCAGTCGGTCACCGACTGCTCGTCGCGCATGATCCGCAGCTCGGCGATCTTGCGCACGGTGGTCGCGACCTCCTCCGGCCCGTCGTCGTGCGTGACACCGACGAGGGCGACGAGCCCGGTCCCGATCTCGCCGACGACCTCGCCGGCGACGGTGACCCGGGCCGAGGTGACCCGCTGCAGGACGGTCCTCATGCCGTGCCCGTCAGGCGCCCAGGCCGACGACCTCGACGGCCCCGACGGGCCGGCCGTGGCCGAGGACGGGCTGGTCGGCGAGCGCGCGCAGACCGGGGGTGTCGACCCCGAGCTCGAGGAGGGCGTGCGCGAGCAGGCCCTGCCGGGCGCGGGCGAAGGGAGCCCCGTCGGCGACCTTGACCGCGACCCCGCGACCGTCGGGCAGCCCTGCCGCGTAGACGGACTCGGCGCCGTCCTTGGCGATGAGTCCGGGCACGGCCTCCATGAAGGCGGTGACGTCCCGACCGGTGCCGCCGACCATGTGCGGCGCGGCACGCATGGCGGCCGCGACCCTCCCTTCGTCGCTCTCGGCACCGGCGGAGGCGAGGTGCCCGAAGGACGCCGCCAGGCCCGACAGCGGGACGGCGAAGAGCGGTGCGCCGCAGCCGTCCACGGTCGTGTGCGAGACGGGGCCGACGACCTCGGCCGTCGTCGCGGCGATCGCCTGCTGGAGTGGGTGCCCGGGGTCGAGGTAGTCCTCGATGGGCCAGCCGTTGACGTGGCAGGTGACGAGCATGCCCGCGTGCTTGCCGGAGCAGTCCTGGGCGACCGGTGCGGGGGCGGTGCCGGCGACGAGCCAGCGCGCGTGCTCGAGCTCGCCGAGCGGCAGGGCGGGCGTGTTCTGCAGCGCGGTGAGGTCGAGGTCGACGCGCGCGAGGATCTCGGCGACGGCCTCGCGGTGGACCTCCTCCGCGGAGTGGCTCGAGCACACGAGGGCGAGCAGGTGCGGCGGGAGGTCGAGGCCGTGACGGACCATCGCGAGGGCCTGGACCGGCTTGAGCGAGGAGCGCGGCAGGACGGGGTCGTCCACCCGGCCGTGGCGAAGGGGGGTCCCCCCGGCAGCGTCGGTCGCGA
The DNA here is from genome assembly GCF_039631275.1 of Janibacter sp. LM. Lineage (NCBI taxonomy): Bacteria > Bacillati > Actinomycetota > Actinomycetes > Micrococcales > Intrasporangiaceae > Janibacter > Janibacter sp. LM. The sequence continues at coordinate 1,449 of NZ_JBDIVG010000017.1, read as the reverse complement.
CGAGCGTCGCGCGGTGGGCGGACTCGACGAAGCCCCCGCGGGTCACGTGGACCAGCACGGGGGCGTCGTCGAGGGCGGTGGGGTCAGGAGCCTGGGCGGTCACCCGCCGGAGGCTACCGTCAGTCGCCGACCTTGTCGGCAGCCTTGTCGGCAACCACGGCGGTCTTGGCGGCCGTCGTCCTGGCGGCGGTCGCGGTCGACTTGGTCGCGGTGCGGGTGCGGGCCGCGGCCTTCTTGGTGGTCGTGGAGGTGCGCTTGGCGGCGGTCGTGGTGCGCTTGGCCGAGGTGGAGACGGCCTTCTTCGCCTTGGCGGTGTCGACCTTGACGTCGACGTCCACGGAGTCGACGACGGCGTCGGCGGCCTTGGCGGCCTCCTTGCGACCGATGGTCAGGGTGGCCTTGGCGGACCGCTCGACGTCGGCGACGGCCTTCTTGACCGTGGTGACGGCGCCCTTGCCCAGCGCGACGGTGGACTCGGCCTGGCCGACGAGGTCCTTGGTGGCCTTCTGGTTGCGGATGCGGGTCACGAGCGCCTCGCCACGCTTGGCGAGGTCGGCGTAGTAGGCCTGCGCGTCGGCCGGGGCGGACTTGACGCGCGCCTGGACCTTCTTGGGCTCGAGCTCGGCGCGCAGGGCGGCGAGCTGGGTGGTGTAGCCGCGGACGGTCTCGACGGTGAGGTCGGTCGCGCCGATCGTGGCGTAGGTCTGGTCGGTGACGACCTTCTTGACGGTGGTGGTGACGCTCATGAGGTTCTCCTTGTGGTGCTCGTACGGGACGAGGTCGTGGTCGAACGCCCGGCAGACTTCTTCGCCGCCGAGGTCTTCGAGCGCGACGTCGTCGTCGAGCCCTTGGTGCCGGCCGCCTTCCCCCGGGCGGGGGACGCGGCCTTCTTCTGCGCGGGGGCCGGGGTGGCCCCCTTCGCCTGCCTGGCGGCCTTGTGGGTCGCCCGCGACCGAGGGGTCGGCCGGGAGGGCTCCGCCGGGTCGAGCGCCGCAGCGCCCGCCCCGACGAAGGACTCGTAGATCTCGAGCAGGGTCTGTCGCTGGCGCGCCGTGAGCGCGGGATCGGTGCGGATGGCCGCGCGGGTCGTCGCCCCGGCCTCCGCCGCCGCGTCCTTGGGGTCGAGCAGACCCGCCTGGACGTAGAGGGTCTCGGCGGAGATCGACAGCCCCCGGGCGATCTGCTGGAGGATTTCGGCGCTCGGCCGCTTGACCCCCCGTTCGATCTGGCTCAGGTAGGGGTTGGAGACACCGGCGAGTGCCGACAGCTGCCGCACGGAGAGCTTGGCGAGCAGGCGCTGCTCGCGCAGGTAGTCCCCCAGGTTGTTGCCCAACGCACCGGGCAGGCCCTCGAGCGGGTTCTTCGACATGACTCCATTGTGCTTGCCATGGTTAGCACGTGCAAGCCCTGGACAGCACAGGTGAGCGACCTCACCTCCCACCTGGACTC